>JAICEP010000321.1 GCA_025924095.1 Sorangium sp. | reverse complement strand
GCGCCGCCGGCGCCCACCGCTTCGATCCGGCCAGCTACCGCTTCGTCGAGGCGCTCCTCGAGCGCGCCCGCGCCCTCGACGGCGGCGCCCGCGCGCGCCTCGACGCCCGCGCCTCTGCGCGGCTCACGGCGCTCGAGGCCGCCTTCCACCGCGCCCGCGCCGACGCCGAGGCCCAGCTCCGCGCCCTCGCCGACGCCGTCGTGAGGGCCGCGCGCCGCCGCCTGCGCGCGCTCGCCGCCGGGCGGCAGACGACCGCCGTGCCCTCGCTCGCGCGCCTCCGCGGCGAGGCCGCCGCGCGCGACATGCGCCTGCCCGAGCCGCTCGCGCGCGATCTCGCCGCGCTCCCGTGCGACGGCGACGTCGTCGAGCGCCGGGTGAAGCGGCAGGCCCAGGCGCTCAGCAACGCCCTGTCCACGGCGCTGTTCCACGAGTCGCTGGTGAGCGCCCGCGCGACGCTCGCCGTCGCCCGCGCCGCCGACAACGTGCCCGAGGACGCCGGCCCCTACAACGCCCAGGTCCTCGCCTCCCGGGCCCTCTGCGCCGCCGAGCGGCTCTCGGCGCACTACCTGCGCGCGCTCGTCGCCAGCCTCCAGGATCTCGGCGCCCTCTCCGCCGCGCTCGAGCCGCCGCCCGAAAAGTCCACCCGGAAGAAGGCCGCCCCGCGAAATACCGGCGATACCGCCCCGCGCCGCCGGTTCGCCCCGTCCGCCCGAAAAAAAGAATCTCTTTTCCGTGGATCGCGTTAGGTAAGAAGTCGCCATGCCTCGCTCGCCAGGCCGATCGCTCGCTGCCCTCGCGCTGACCCTGCTCGCCGCCTCCTGCTCGTCCGCGCCCGAAAAGGTGCAGAGCGGGCCGTCGACGCCGCCGCTCAAGCAGTGCGGCACCGAGGTCGTCAAGCACGGTAACGGCTACAACGGCGCGGCGCGCGAGTGCATCTGGCAGGCGTACAGGAACCGCGAGCCGTCCGAGTTCACGACGACGCGGTACACCATCGAAGGCGATCCCGTCACCTACCGCCTCGAGGTCACCCTCACCGGCGTCGTCGTCGTCGTGGACAGCAAGGATCGCTACGCTCTCCAGGGCGTCTTCCGTCACGCTTGCCGCAACCTCGAGCGCATCATGCAGGAGGGCCGCGAGGACCGGTTCGGCTTCGCGCTCAGCGCGTGCTCCGGCGGCGGCGCCGATCGGTTCGCGGTCCCTTGACGCGCCCGCCGCGGCCTCGGGGCGGCGCGCGCCGGTCGCCCCCGCAGCCCGCCGGCCCCGCGCGGCTCCGCCCCGAGTCCGCCGCAGCGCGAGACGTTGGAAACGGAACGGCAACGCGCGCGCAGCGCACCGGACAGCCGAGCCCCGCGCGGACAGCCGCGGGCGGGCGCGGCCCGAGGCCTGATCTGGTGGACGCGACCGATCCTTGCCGCGTAGGCTCTCTGAGAGCAGTTGATGCGGGCAGCCAGATGAGCAGACGATGCGTCCTGTGTCGCGCGATCGGTTCGATCCAGGCGCCGGAAGGGCGCGGATGACGGCGGATACGCGCCCGTCGTTCGGCAGTTCGGCAGCGCGTGCCTGAGAGCAAGCTGGAGGGTAGCGCCGTGCAGCGTCACCTCGTTTTTGAAGCCGCCGGGATCACCCACGCTGGCATGGTCCGGGAAACGAACGAGGACAGCTTCGCGATCCTCGAGCCGCGGGGGCTGTTCCTCGTGGCCGACGGCATGGGAGGCCGCGCCGCCGGGGAGGTCGCCTCGCGGATGGCGATCGACACCGTGCGTGATTTCTTCGACGATCCGGACTCCACCTGGCCTGTCGCGGTCAGCGTGGGGCCGGCCACGACGCGGGGCTCGGAGGCCCGCTACATCGATCAGGGGCTCCCGCTGCTCGTCGCGGGCATCCAGCTCGCGAACGGCCGCATCTTCTCCGCGGCGCGGCGCGACCGGGAGAAGCGCGGGATGGGCACCACGTTCGCCGCCGCGCTCGTGCGCGACGGCTTCATCGCCGTCGCGCACGTGGGCGACAGCCGCGTATACCGCCTCCGCGATCACCGCCTCGAGCAGCTCACCCGGGACCACTCGCTGGTCAACGAGTGCATCCGGCTCGGCCACCTCCTCCCCGAGCAGGCCAGCTCGTTCCCGCTCCAGCACGTGATCACCCGCGCGCTCGGCACCGACGAGGCGGTCGAGGTGGAGACGCGGATCGACGCCGTCGAGGGCGGGGATGTCCTGCTGCTCTGCTCGGATGGCCTGTCCGGCGTGGTGTCCGCGCAAGATATCGCAAGTATCCTGGACGAGGGCGCCGACCTCGCCGACATCACGTCGCGGCTCGTCAAGCGCGCCAATGAGAACGGCGGCCCCGATAACGTCACCTGCGTTGTCGTGCGCTGGCGCGCTTCTCCCGGCGGCCCGGCCAGGCGCTGAGCTGCGCGCTCCCCTGACCTGGGCCGCCGCGCGCATTGCGCGTGGCTTCCCGGTTTTTCCATAGAACATCGCGTGCCGGAGAGCGCGCCACCGTGTTAATGGCGGTGAGCAATCCAATGGGCGCGCGAACGAACGGATCCACACAGTCGCAATCCATCGTCTCCACCTCCCGGAGCGCGGGGCCGGCCAGATCGGGAAAGGGCGGCGCGTCGCGGGCGCCGCGCCCGGAGCCGGCCGCGCCCGACCTCGGGCAGGCCGAGCCGCGGCCGGCGCTCAAGCTCCTCGACGCCGCGCGCGAGCCGGATTTCATCGAGGTGCTCGGGTCGCGGGAGCACAACCTCCGGATCGATCGGCTGGAGGTGCCGAAGCGGAAGCTCGTGGTGTTCACGGGGGTGAGCGGCTCGGGCAAATCGAGCCTGGCGTTCGACACGCTCTACGCCGAGGGGCAGCGGCGTTACGTCGAGACGCTGAGCTCGTACGCCCGGCAGTTCCTGGGTCAGCTCGATCGACCGCAGGTCGAGCACCTGCGCGGCCTGTCGCCGACCATTGCCATCGAGCAGAAGAGCGCCTCGAGCAACCCGCGCTCCACGGTCGGCACCATCACCGAGGTCTACGATTACCTGCGCGTGCTCTATGCGCGCGCCGGCGAGCAGCATTGTCATCTCTGCGGCAAGCCGGTGAAGGCGCAGAGCTCGGAGCAGATCGTCGACGAGCTCCTCGGCATGCCGGAGGGGACGAAATTCGTGCTGTTCGCCCCGCTCGTGACGCACCGGAAGGGGGAGTTCAAGGACCTCTTCGAGGAGCTCCGGGGCCGCGGCTTCGTGCGGATCGAGATCGACGGGGCGCAGCACCGGCTCGACGAGGCGCCGCGGCTCGACAAGAAGCTCAAGCACACCATCGCGCTCGTGGTCGACCGGCTCGTCGTGCGGGCGGACGAGCGCCAGCGCATCACCGAGGGGGTCGAGCTCGCGCTCCAGGAGGGGCGCGGCGAGCTCCGGGTCGAGGTCCAGGCCGACGACGCGCCGGCCGCGCGGCGGCGGCGTCCGGGCGCCCCGCTGCTGTTCAGCGCCGCGCGCTCCTGCTGCGGCCAGAGCTTCCCCGAGCTCTCGCCGCAGAGCTTCTCGTTCAACAGCCCGCTCGGCATGTGCGGCGCCTGCAACGGCCTCGGCACCCGCCTGGAGATCGATCCGGCCCTCGTGATCCCGGACCCCGCGCTGTCGCTCCGGGAGGGCGCCATCGCCCCCTGGGCGTCGGCCATGGCGCGCGGTGAGGGCTGGACGTTCCGCATCATCGACGCCGTGGCCAAGGCGTGCTCCGTCGACCTCGACGTGCCCTGGCGCAAGCTCGGGGCGAAGAAGCAGGAGATGGTGCTCCATGGCCTCTCGGGCAAGCGCATCGCGGTGACGTGGGGGAAGGAGGGGACCGAGACCCATGGCACCTGGGGCATCAAGTTCGAGGGCGTGATTCCCAGCCTGATGCGCAGGTTCCAGCAGTCGTCGTCCGAGTCGGCGCGGGAGGCTTACCGCAAGTTCATGAGCGAGCGGCCGTGCGACGTCTGCGGCTCCAGGAGGATGCGCCCCGAGTCGCTCTCGGTGCGCGTCGCGGACAAGGGGATCGCCGACGTCACCGGGATGACGGTGAAGGACGCGTTCGACCATTTCGCCCGGCTGGAGCTCCCGGGCAACCGGCAGAAGATCACGGAGGGGGTGCGGCGGGAGATCACGAGCCGTCTCAACTTTCTCCTGAACGTGGGCCTCGACTACCTGACGCTCGATCGTTCGGGGCCGACGCTGAGCGGCGGCGAGGCGCAGCGCATCCGGCTGGCGAGCCAGCTCGGCAGCGAGCTCTCGGGCGTGATGTACGTGCTCGACGAGCCGAGCATCGGCCTGCACCAGCGGGACAACCAGCGCCTCATCGAGACGCTGCGGCGCCTCAGGGATCTGGGCAACACGGTGCTGGTGGTGGAGCACGACGAGGAGACGATCCGGGCCGCCGATCACGTGGTGGATTTCGGCCCCGGGGCGGGGCACCTCGGCGGCCGGGTGATGGCCGCGGGGACGCCCGAGGAGATCGAGCGTCACCCGGAGAGCCTGACGGGCGCGTACCTCGCGGGGCGCGCGCGCATCGAGGTGCCCGAGGCGCGGCGCGCGCCGCGCGGGTGGCTGGAGATCCTGGGCGCGTCCGAGCACAACCTGAGGAGCCTCGATGTCCGCTTCCCGCTCGGGGTGCTGCTCGCGGTGACCGGGGTGAGCGGCGCGGGCAAGAGCTCGCTGGTGAACGGCATCCTCCTGCCGGCGCTCGGCCGGGCGCTCCACAACAGCACCGAGCCGGTCGGCGCGCACCGCGCGATCAAGGGGCTCCAGGCGCTCGACAAGGTGATCGCGATCGACCAGAAGCCGATCGGCCGCACGCCGCGCTCGAACCCCGGGACCTACACGAAGGCGTTCGACCAGATCCGCGAGATCTTCGCCGAGCTGCCGGAGTCGCGGACGCGCGGCTATGGTCCGGGGCGGTTCAGCTTCAACGTGAAGGGCGGGCGCTGCGAGGCGTGCAGCGGTGACGGCGTGGTGAAGGTGGAGATGCACTTCCTCGCCGACGTCTACGTCCCCTGCGAGGTGTGCGCCGGCAAGCGGTACAGCGCGCAGACGCTCGCGGTGCGGTACAAGGGCAAGAGCATCGCCGACATCCTGGACACCAGCATCGAGGACTGCGTGCGGCTCTTCGAGCATCACGTGGCGCTGCGGCGGATCCTCGACACGCTGGTCGAGGTCGGCCTCGGATACATGAAGATCGGCCAGAGCGCGCCGACGATGAGCGGCGGCGAGGCGCAGCGCGTGAAGCTGAGCCGCGAGCTCGGCAAGAGCCAGACGGGGCGCACGCTCTACGTGCTCGACGAGCCCACGACGGGCCTGCATTTCGAGGACATCCGCAAGCTCCTCGGCGTGCTCCACCGGCTCGTCGAGGCGGGGAACACGGTGGTGGTCATCGAGCACAGCCTCGACGTCATCAAGTGCGCCGACTGGGTTGTCGACCTCGGCCCCGAGGGCGGCGCCGGCGGCGGCCGGGTCATCGCCGAGGGGACGCCGGAGGACGTCGCGAACGTCCCGGCCTCGTACACGGGGCAGTTCCTGCGACCGCTGCTGGCGGCTCGCTAGCACCTCGTCACCCAGAGAACCGTCCCTGGTGTGATCAGGGTATCCCAGCGTTCCAAAGCTTCTGGAACTCCATTGTCTCCATGATTGGCGACTACAGTGGATTTGTTTGACGTGCTTGCGTCGAAGCACAAAAAAGCGTAGCCGGGATCGATAGACACCGCGTGTCTCGGGGTGCGAACGCGCCCGACCGATCACGTCAGCAATCAACAATCCATTGTAATTCTCATGCCAGCCGGGCTGTCGCACAGGCCCCTGTGCTCGAAGTCCGTTGACGGGAGGGCCCATGCAGATCTCGAAGCACTCTCTGTTTCTCGGCCTAGGACTGTGGGTGGGCGCCGTCTCCGCGGCCGCGTGCTCCGCCAGCGGTTCGTCCGCGGGCCCCCCTGGGCCTGAAAGCACCACCACCGGCGACGGCGGCTCGACGAGCGCCGGCGCCGGCGCCACCGGAGACGATATCGGCATCGGCATCGGCGGCGGTGACGCCCCCGGCCCCGAGCTGACGGGCGACCCGAAGACGTGCGCGGAGGCCGCCGCGAACAAGTCCTATATCGGGTGCGATTTCTGGCCCACGGTCACCGCGAACATCGTCTGGTCGATCTTCGACTATGCGGTCGTCGTCGCGAACGCCGGCGACGAGGTGGCCGAGGTCGAGGTGACGCGCGACGGCGCTGCGATGGCGCATGTCGAGGTCCAGCCCAACAGCCTGACCAAGATCTACCTCCCCTGGGTTCCCGAGCTGAAGGGGCCCGACGCCTCCAAGTGCGCCTCGGGCAAATCGATCACCGGCTCCGTTCGCGTGGACGGCGGCGCCTACCACCTCGTCTCGACCAGGCCGGTCACGGTTTATCAATTCAACGCGCTCGAGTACAAGGGCGCTGGAGGCCCGGAGGGGAAGGACTGGTCCTCCTGTCCTGGCCTCGATCGGTGCCCCAGCAACGGGGCGACCTACGGCTGCTTCTCCTTCACCAACGACGCCTCTCTGCTCCTGCCGAGCACCGCGATGACCGGCAACTACCGCGTCACCGGCCAGCAGGGCTGGAGACAGGCGGAATCGGGCGCCTACATGGTCATCACCGGCATCCAGGATGGCACCAGCGTCACCGTCAACGTCGCTCAGGGCGGCGCGGTGATCGCGGGCGGCGGCATCCCTGCGACGCCCGGCGGCGGCAACTTCACCGTCGAGCTCGACGAGGGCGACGTCGTCGAGGTCCTCGGACACCCGAACAACGATCTCAGCGGCAGCCTCGTCACCGCGACGAAGCCCGTCCAGGTGCTGACGGGCATGCCGTGCACGCAGGCGCCGGCCGGCTACAAGGCCTGCGACCACATCGAGGAGTCGGTGTTCCCGGCCGAGACCCTGGGCAGGCGGTACTTCGTCACGGTCCCGACCTCGCCCGGCGGCAAGGTCTTCGGCCACATCGTGCGCCTCTATGGCAACGTCGACGGCACGGCGCTGACCTACCCCTCCGGCCGGCCGGACGGCGCGCCGACCTCGATCGACGCCGGCCAGGTCGTCGACCTCAGCGTCGTGAGGAGCGATTTCGAGATCGTGGGAGATCACGAGTTCGCGGTCAGCACGTTCATGCTGGGCGCCGAGATCGTCGACCGCGACACCCACGCTCCCAAGCAGAAGGGCGACCCCTCGCAGAGCCACGCCACGGCGGTCGAGCAGTACCGCACCAAGTACATCTTCCTCGCGCCCAGCGACTACGACGAGAGCTACGTCGACATCATCCAGCCCATCGACGCCGCGATCACGCTCGACGACGCCGCCGTCGACGTCGCGCCGACCCCGATCGGCAACGGCTCCGGCTTCGGCGTCGCGCGCGTCCGGCTCGGCCCGGGCAACGACGGCGCTCACGTGCTGACCGCCTCGGCCCCCGTCGGCATCCAGGTGATCGGCTACGGCTCCTACACGAGCTACCAGTACCCGGGCGGGCTCAACCTCGTCGCCATCGCGCCGCCGCCGCCCCCGCCCAACTGATCCCGGACGCCCGTCGGTCGCTCCCGCCGGCCCGAGAGGGTCGAGCTGCGACCCGAGATCGCGGCGCGGCGGCGTGGCGGGGCGCCGCCGCGGTGGCCGGTACGCGCCTCGCGGATTGTCTTCCCCTGCCGCCTGACCTAGCAGCATCGCATGACGGCCAAGCAGCGCGTCACGGCCCGGAGCGCCGCGCTCTTCGTCGTCCTGGCCAGCCTCGCCTTCGCCTCGAGCGGCCCGCTCGCCCGGTACGCGCGCCCGGTCCACCCGCTCTTCATCGCCTTCGGCCGGGTCGCCCTCGCCGCGGTCGCGCTCTCCCTGCTCGACCTGCGCGGGATCGTCCGCTCCGCGGCCGGCCTCTCGCTGCGCCAGCGCGCCGCCGTCCTGACGGCGGGCCTGCTGCTCGCCGTCCACTTCGCGCTCTTCCTCTGGGGGCTCGACCGCACCTCCCTCGCCGCGGCGCTCTCGCTCATCTCGCTCGAGCCGCTCGCCGTCGTGCTCTGCGCGTGGGCGTTCTTCCGTGTCCGCCCCACGCGCTCCGAGCAGGCCGGCGTGCTCCTCGCCACCGCCGGAGCGATCGTCATCGCGAGCGCGTCCGGCGCCGGCGATCACCGGCTCTCGGGCGACCTCATGGTCGTCGGCGCCACCGTCCTCTACGGCCTCTACGTGTCCTTCGCCCGGGCGCTCCGGGACGCGCTGCCGGCGCGCAGCTACGCCGCGCTCGTCTACGCGAGCGCCGCGCTCGTCTACGCGAGCGCCGCGGTCTTCCTCGCCGCGGCGCTCCCCGCCGCGCCCGGCGCCCTCGCTGGCGTCGCCCCGCCGCCGGCCCACGCCGCCGTCGCCATCGTCGCGCTCGCGCTCGTCCCCACCCTCGTCGGCCACGCCGCGGTGCAGGCCGCGGCGCGCCGCATGTCCCCGTCCATCGTCGCGCTCGTGTCCCTCGGCGAGACGCTGGGCGGGATCGTCATCGGCGCCCTGTGGCTCGACGCCCTCCCCACCGCCACCGAGATCGCCGGCGCCGCGATCCTCCTCGCCGGCGCCGCCGTTGCCATCTTCGGATCGAGCCCGCCCGCGGCCGGCGGCGCAGGCTGACGCGCCCCTCCGGCGCCGCGGCTCCCCCCCGGGCCGCGG
>JAICEP010000320.1 GCA_025924095.1 Sorangium sp. | reverse complement strand
TCGCGTGCGTTGCGCGTGAGCGACGCGGCGCGCTCGAACTCCGCGCGCGCCTCACCGAGGCGGCCGAGCTTCGCGAGGAGGTCGCCGCGCACGCTCGGCAGGAGGTGGTAGCCCTCGAGCGCGCGCTCCGAGGCCAGCGCATCGACGGCGGCGAGGCCCGCCGCCGGGCCGAGCGCCATCGAGAGCGCGACGGCGCGGTTCAGCTCGACGACGGGCGACGGCGTGACCTGGGCGAGCGCCGCGTAGAGCGCCGCGATGCGCGCCCAGTCCGTCTCCGCCGCCGTGCGCGCCCGCGCGTGGCAGGCGGCGATCGCGGCCTGGAGCGCGTAGGGCCCGTGCGCGCCGCCGAGCTGCTCGGCGCGGGCGAGCGCCGCGAGGCCGCGCCGGATCAGGAGGTGATCCCAGCGGGCGCGGTTCTGATCCAGGAGCAGGATGGGCTGCCCCGACGGGCCGACCCGCGCCCCGGTGCGCGACGCCTGGATCTCCATGAGCGCGACGAGGCCGTGGACCTCCGGCTCCTCGGGGACGAGCTCGGCCAGGATGCGGCCGAGGCGGAGCGCGTCCTCGCAGAGGGCAGGCCGCATCCAGTCGTCGCCGGCGGTCGCCGAGTAGCCCTCGTTGAAGACGAGGTAGACGACCTGGAGGACCGACGACAGGCGGGGGGCGAGGTCGGCCCCGCGGGGGACCTCGAAGGGGACGCGCGCCTCGGCGAGGGTCCGCTTGGCCCGGACGATGCGCTGGGCGACGGTCGGCTCCGGGACGAGGAACGCGCGCGCGATCTCCTCGGTCGTCAGGCCTCCGAGCAGGCGGAGCGTGAGCGCCACCTGCGCGTCGGTCGAGAGGACCGGGTGGCAGGCGGTGAACACGAGGCGCAGGAGATCGTCGCCGACATCGTCGTCGAGCGCGGCCTCCAGGTCGGGCGCGGCCATCGCGCGCTGGGCCTCGAGCTCGTGGCCGAGCTCCTCGTGCTTGCGCTCGAGCCGCTTGCTCCGGCGGAGCTCGTCGATGGCGCGACGCTTCGCGGTGGCCATGAGCCACGCGCCCGGGTTGTCCGGGACGCCCGACTCCGGCCACCGCTCGAGCGCGGTGACGAGCGCGTCCTGCGCGAGCTCCTCGGCGAGGCCGACGTCGCGCACCATCCGCGCGAGGCCGGCGATGAGCCTCGCCGACTCGATCCGGAAGACCGCGTGGATCGCGCGATGCGCGTCGGGAGCCGTCACGGCGCTCGATCAGAGCACCTTCCTCCGCCGGCGCAAGCCCGAGCGCGCCGCGGCTACTTCTTCGCCTCCACCTGCGCCCGCAGGCGCTCGTCCTGCTCCCTGAGCTCGGGCGTGAGCTGGGGGCCGAAGTCCTCCATCTCGAACACCTGGCGGATCTCGATCTCGGACTCCTCGTACATGGGGTTAGGACAGCGCTTCACCCACTCGATGGCCTCTTCCTTCGAGCTCACCTTCCAGATCCAGAAGCCGGCGATCAGCTCCTTTGTCTCGGCGAAGGGCCCGTCGATCACGGTCCTCTTCTCGCCCGAGAACCGGACGCGCGCGCCCTTCGTGCTCGGGTGGAGCCCGTCGCCCGCGACGATCACGCCGGCCTTCACCAGCTCCTCGTTGAACTTCCCCATCTCGGTGAGGAGCTGCTCGCTCGGCATGACGCCCGCTTCGCTGTCCTTGGTGGCCTTGATCAGGATCATGAATCGCATGGTCGTGTCTCCTTGCTTCCGGGTGGAAGCCGGGCTTCCGGAGGGGCTCCGGCGGGGGTGAACCCTGGCTTCACCGTCACGACGAACAGGGGGCCACGGGATCGACACGCCGGGCGACTCTTTTTTTTACATCGCCATAAACAATTGAAATTGTTGATAAATTTGTCGGATCGCCCGCTCGCCGCCCCGGGCCGGGAGCTCAGAAGCGGCTGCGCAGCAGCGCGCCGCCGCCGCCGCCCGGCAGGATCGCGGGCGCGAGGGCGATCGAGGTGCGCTGCTCTGGCGCCGTCAGGAGGAGCACAAGGCCAGCGCCGATCCCCGCGAGGCCGATCGCGCCGAGCACGGTGCTCGTGGTGGTGAGCGTCTGGCCGCGGGAGCTGATCGACATGCCCTCGTCGCTGCACCGCGAGGGATCCGGGCACTCCTTCTCGAGATCGCCCATCGCGCCGATCGCGAGCCCGCCCGTGATGAAGCTCCCACCCAGGGCCGCGACGCCGACGCCGCCGACCACGAAGGCGAGCGTCCGCCGCGCGCTGGAGGCGGGCAAGGGCGAGGCGTCCGGGGGAGGAGAGGGGGCCCGCGGCGCGTCGGACACGCGGTCCGGGGGCGGCGCGGCGGCGGCCGGCGGCGGCTCGAGACGCACGTCCTTGCGCGCCCCCTCGGCGACCGATACGCGCGCCTCGGCCTGCCTGCCGTCCGCCCATCGCGCGACGATCACGTGGTCCCCGGGATCGACCGGGAGCTCGCTGCCAAGGCTGGCCTGCGGCATCGCGGCCCGATCGAGCAGCACCTCCGAGGGCGCCGGCGCGCCGTCCGCGAGCTGGATGACCAGCCTGGGTAGACGCGGCTCGAGCTCCGCGATGCGCTGCTGGGTGATGGGCAGACGGGGGTCGTCGGGCGTTAGCTGTGTGAGTAGCTCCTTGTAGTGCTGTGTTGCGCCGGCGAACCGCCCGAGCTCAACCTCGCACTGCGCGAGGTTGAACAGGGTGCCGCGAGCCGGATACGTTTCCTGGCTCTTACGGAAGAGCGGAATCGCACGGACGCAGTCCCGCGCCTCCAGGGCTGCGCGGCCCTGCTCGAAGAGCGCCTGCGCGTCGGCCGCTTTGGAATTCTTGGGCTGCGCGGCAGCCGCGTGGCTCATCGCGCAAACGAGGGAGAGCGACAGGAAGCCACGGCCCGCAGCGGGAACTCTTGCTTGCTTCGTCAAGGCCATATACTCCCTGGATCCACAGGTGTCTTCGGTGGGCTGGTCGTCGCTCGTGAAGGCGCCCTGGCGGAGGGGGCGGCGCTTGCACGCGGCTTCGGCGCCGCGGACGCTGGTGCTGTCGGGGAGGGTGCCGGTTCCGCCGCGACCTCGACGGAGACGCTCGCGGCGGGCGTCCGGCTGGGCGGCGCTGGCGCCGGGGGCGCGGTCTCGGTGGGAGCCTCGGTGGCTGTCACCGTCACCGCGCTGGCCGCGCCGGGGGACGCAGACGGGGGCTCAGGCGCTGCGATCGAGGTCACGGGCGCGTTGCCGCTCACGGGCCCGCTCGCCGTCAGCCGCCACGCAAGGACGAACCCGGCCAGCAGGCACACGCCGGCGGCGCCGGCGAGCAGCGCCACGCGGCTGCGTGGCTTGTTGGTCCGCGTGGTGCTGCCCCAGGAGGCGTGGGGCAGCGTCGCGTGCGCCGTCCCCGCCGCCTCGCTGCCGGGCGACGACGGCGTGCCCGGGGGAGCCGGCATGGGAGCCGTCGTCGCGGCCTCGGCCGCCCCGACCCACGAGGGCGACGACGCGCCGACCGCACGGGGCGCCACGGTGGGCGCGGCCTCGGCCGGCGAGGAGCCAGCGCGGGGGGCGGGCTCCGGCAGGAGCCGATCGATGCTCTCGAAGGAGAGCCTCGCGCGATACGTCCCGAAAGGCGCGAGCACGCGGGCGATCTCGGTCACGCTCTGGACGCGGGCGTTCGGGTCCTTCACGAGGCACCGGCTCACGAGCGCCGCGACGGCCGGGGGCACGTCCGGCCGCAGCGCCATGACCGAGGTGGGCGTGTCGATCATGATGGCCGCCGTGACGGCGGTCATGCTGTCGCCCTCGAACGGGTGCCGCCCCGTGAGCATGCGATACAGGATCACGCCCAGGGCCCAGATGTCCGTGCGCACATCCGCGTATTTCAGGCTGCGAATCTGCTCGGGCGACATGTAATGGATGGAGCCCATGATGAGGCCGGTCGCGGTCAGGCTCGCCTCCTTGACGGAATCGCCGGTGGCGATGAACTTCGACAGGCCGAAGTCGAGCACCTTGAGGAGGGGAGTCCCGTCGGGGCGGCGGGTGAGGAAGAGGTTCTTCGGCTTGAGGTCGCGGTGGATGATGCCGCGCGCGTGGGCCTCGGCGATCGCCTCGCAGGCCTGGAGGAGGTAGTCGGTGGCCTCGACGAGCGGGAGGGTGCCGCGGGTCTGGAGCACCTGGCCGAGATCGTCGCCGGTCAGGTGCTCCAGCACCATGTAGGCCGCGCCCGAGTCCAGCGCGCCGACGTCGAGGACGCGCGCGATGTGCTGCCCGTCGAGGGCGGCGGCGGCGCGGGCCTCGCGGAGGAACCGGGCGCCGGCGTCGGGGAGCGCGGCGGCCGCGGGGAGGAGGAACTTGACGGCGACGCGGCGCTCCAGGACGAGGTGCCACGCCGCGAGGACCACGCCCATGCCGCCGGCGCCGAGGACGCGCTCGATGCGGTACTTGCCCGCGAGGACGTCGCCGGGCGCGGGGACGCCGGAAGGAACGGCGGGTTGCTGCGGCATGGTGAGCGGAGAGCGTAGCGGGCAGGTGGCGCAGAGTACAAGAGGCGCACGGCCCTCGGGGAGAAGGCCGGGACGGCGGCGCCGCGATGATAGGCGGGGACGGACGGCGGCCCTGGAAGCGCTTTGCGGGAGGGGCTATGGCTGGGTAGAGCTGACTCCGCGGGGGGATACGCGGCTGCCGCGCCCCCCGCCTCGCCGGAAGGCGGCGATTACGGCTCGGTCCCGAGCCGCGCGGCGGCCTTCTTCTGCTGGAGCCGGTGCTTGACGGCCCCGAAGATGACCGGCGCCACCGAGACGAAGATGATCAGGTAGACGACCCGCTCGATCTGCTTCGCGTCGAAGACCTTGCCAAGGAAGTACCCGAGGAAGGTCATCGAGAAGACCCAGAGAACGCCGCCCACCACATTGAACATCGCGAAGCGCCGGTACGCCATCTGCCCCACGCCCGCGACCACCGGGGCGAACGTCCGGGCGAACGGCATGAAGCGCGCGAGGATGATCGTCTTGCCGCCGTGCTTCTCGTAGAACTTCTGCGTCGCGATCAGGTGATCCTTGCGGAACAGGAGCGACTGCTCGCGCGTGAAGATCTTCGGCCCGGCGCGCCGCCCGATCGAGAAGCCCACCGCGTCGCCGATGATCGCCATCGCCATCAGCGTGACGTTCATCAGGAGCAGGTTCTGGAAGTTCGTCAGATTGAGAGGGTTGATGAGCCCCGCATTGACGAGCACCCCGGCCGTGACGAGCAGCGAGTCCCCCGGGAGGAAGAACCCGATGAGCAGCCCCGTCTCGGCAAAGATGATGATCATCAGGACGGGGTAGCCGCCCCACTCGAGGAGCGACTCGAGCTCCCTCAGCCTGCTGAAAAATTCACGGAGGAGTTCCACGCCCGCTCGATAGCTCACCTCGGCGGCCGCGTCGAACCCCGCGTGCGCCCCTGCCAGGGCGCCCGCCGCCGGCGTCCAGCGCGGCAGCTCCGCGCGGCGCGAGAGGCCTCGCCGCCTCGCCGGGCCTCTCCAGCGCCCCGGGGGGCGAGCTCCCCGGCCTCGCTCCCCGGAAATCCACCGGGAGGCGAGCGCGCGGCCGCGCCGGTTGACCGCGCCGGCGGTGGCCGCGCGCGCTACGGCGCATAGCGCGCCAGGTACTCCTTGAGGTGCAGCTTCCGGGCGGTGTTCTCGGACGACATGTAACGTATCGTGCCGAAGATCTCGCGCTCCGGACCCCAGGCCCGATCGTAGCGGCCGAGCACCCAGAAGATGCCCGAGGTGGAGTTCGGGTCGCGGCCGTCGAGCGCATACCGGTCGTTGAGCTCGATCATGACCTCGAGCGCCTCGCGCGGCGTCCGCGACCACTCCAGGATCTTCTTGCCCCAGAGCATGCGCAGGTAGTTGTGGATTCGACCCTCGCGGAGGAGCTCGACCTGCGACGCGTTCCAGATCCGGTCGTGGGTCGCCCCGGCCGCGAGCGCCTCGATCGGGTAGACGCGCGGGCGCCTGTCGCGCGCGTGCTTCTCGAGCGTCGCGAGCGCCCAGTCCGGAAGAGACTCGTAGTCGGTCGGATCGCGCTTCCACGAGAGGCGCGGCCCGTCTCCCTCGCTCGCGCCGAGCGCGAAGGCGTTGAACCCGAGCTCCCGCCAGGTGACGAGCTGCTCGAGGAACGTCTCGGCCGAGGCGCTCATCCCCCAGAACCCCTCGCGGCTGCCGCTCGGCCTCCGGACGCCGTCGTCGGGGCGGCCGAGCCGCTCGGCGCGGAAGCCCTCGCGCCGGGCGACGGCGGCGAAGACCTCATGCGCCGCGAGGTGGCCGAAATGCAGGTACGGCGACAGGCCGCTCGCCGCGCCGGCGTCGGGGTGATCGCGCTCGTCCAGGTAGCGCGGGAGCCGCTCCGAGACGAAGCGCGCGAGCTCCTTGCCCGCCGTCTCCGGGCCGCCCCGGCGCGGCACCGGCGGGACGGCGTGATCGATGGGGAGCGCCGAGAGCGCGGCAGGGTCGCCCCCGAGCAGCGCCGGCGAGGCCGCGGGCCACCGCCGCGCGATCGCGCGGGGGAGGGGAGCCGCCGGTCGGAGCTTCGCCTTCCTCAGCGGATCGACCGCCGGCTGCGCGCCGAGGTGCTCGCCGATCACCCGGTGCCAGAAGATGCGGAACGAGCGCGCGGTCGTGAACACCCGCTCGGCCGCGCGGATCGGCAAGAGGCCGTTCGAGTCCACCTGCTCCAGGCGGACCGGCACCTGCCGCGCCGCCGAGGCGACCATCCGGGGGAGAAAGAAGCACGGGTAGTCGTCCGTCACCACCACGCACGCCCGCGCCGCGAGCGCGCCGAGCAGCCCCTTGCCGGCCCCCGCGGCGGGCTCGACGTAGGGGTGAGCCATGACGCCCGCCGCCGCGAGGCGGCGCGCGTTGTCGGCCATGCCGTCGATCACGAAGCGATGGATCCTGTCGCTCGCCCACCGGTGGCCGCACCGGAGCGCCTCCAGCACGACGAGCGGCCGATCGAGCTCCATCGACCAGGCGACGGCGCGCTCCAGACCGAAATTGTATCTTGTCCGGCGACTCGCGATCATCCAGTAAAGGACGTAGTCGCCGTCCTCGCGGACTGGCATCGCGTTGCGGGTGCGGAGCCGGAGCTCGGGGACGCTGCTCGAGATCACGCGACCTCCTCCACGGCCGGCCCCGCCGGCGAAGGTGGATGGGTGCTCTAGCACAGCCCGACCAAGGCGCGCAGGACACCGCCTGGCAGGATCACCTGGAACTGGCAGGATCACCTGGAAGGAAGAAGAAGAAGCCCGCGCGCGGGCCCGGCCTCTCGGGCGCCGCCCGCGCTTGCGCCGCAGGGAGGGCGGCCTCAAGTACCGCCGCAGCCGTCATCGCTCGGCGCACGCGGCCTCGGCGCACGAGCACGACGCGCGAGGAGGGGGCAACATGGCGCTCGATATCCTGAAAGAGCGGGGGATACCGCTCGACCGCCAGTCGTTCAACTGGCGTGATCTCGTCCAGGTGCCGTTCAGCAAGCTCGACGACGACGCCTTCACCCGGGTCCGCGTCATCCTGATGAACGGTATCGAGCTCGAGAGCGTGCGGTTCCTGCACAGCTTCGCGCGCATGAACCGGGATCTACGGCGCGTGCTCGCCCAGGTGCGGCGCGTCGACCACCACCAGACCACGGTGGTGAACTGGCTCAACCCGCCGGATCAATCGCCGCTGGAGACCACCATCGGATACGAGCAGGTCGCCATCGAGATCACCGCGCACGCGGCGCTCTCCGAGCCGGACCCGTACCTCGCGCAGGTCTATCGCTTCGGCATGCTCGAGGACTACGACCACCTGTATCGCTACTCGGCGCTCCTGGACCGCCTGGAAGGCAAGGACGCGAACAACATCCTGCAATCGTACACCGACGTGACGGTCGGCCGCCCGACCGCGGTGGAGCACCGCGCCCCCGAGGACGACGTGCGCGCGCCCTACGACCGCCGGACCGCGAGCGCGATCACGAAGCTCAACGCGCTCACCATCATGGCCGCCGAGCAGCAGACGCACAACTACTACGTCAACGTCGGTCCGTTCTTCGCGGACCCGGTGGCGCGGCTGCTCTACGCCGAGATCGCCTCGATCGAGGAGCAGCACGTCACCCAGTACGAGGCGATGATCGACCCCGAGGAGACCTGGCTCGAGAAGTGGGTCCTGCACGAGGCCAACGAGGTCTACAACTACTGGAGCTGCCTCCAGCAGGAGCAGAACACCCGCGTGAAGCGGATCTGGGAGCGGTTCCTCGATTACGAGCTCGGGCAGCTCCACGTGGCCATCGACCACTTCAACCGGATCGAGCGGCGCGACGCGGCCGAGATCCTGCCCGCCTCGCTCCCGGACCCGGTCTCGCACAAGAGCCACCGCCAGTTCGTGCGCGACGTGCTCTCCAGGGAGGTGCACCTGCGCGCCGTCGGCGAGGCCATCGTCGACCCGAACGTGGTTCCGGAGAGCGCCGCGACGCTCGCTTACCGGCAGCAGATGAACTCCGCCGGCTCGCCCTCCGAGATCGTGGCCGCGGGCTACCAGTTCACGCCGGGCACCGAGCTCTCGCGGCGCGCCGAGAAGATCGACGGACAGAAGGAGGCGACGCCATGAAGCAGATCACGATCGGGACGAACACCACGGGTATCGCGACCTCGCCCATCGACAGCAAGGAGCTCATCGAGTTCGCGCAGGCGATCCCGCC
>JAICEP010000319.1 GCA_025924095.1 Sorangium sp. | reverse complement strand
GTGTCCCGCCGCGGGTACCCTCCCGGCAACGGCGCCTCCCGCCGCGCGTACCCACCCGCCGGCTGCGAGCCCGGCGGCGGCGTCTCCCGCCGCGCGTACCCACCCGCCGGCTGCGAGCCCGGCAGCGGCGTCTCCCGCCGCGCGTACGTGCCCCCTCTGGCCGCGGGGGGCACCGACCCCTCCAGGCGCGCAACCACCACGCCGGCCGGCGCCGGCGGCGACGAGGGCACCTCACGGCGCGCGCGCGAAGAGGACGGCGCCAGCGTCATGACGCCCAGACGCTCCGAGCGCGGCGCAGCCGGATCGAGCGGCCGGTACGCCGCCTCCCCGGACGCCCCGGCACCCGAGCGCTCCGGTCGGTGCGCGGCCACGGCAGCCGCCACGCGCTCGCGGGACGCAAGCTCGTGCGCGCCCGCGCTCCGCGGCCCGGAGCGCGGCAGCGGCGTCGACTCGGCGTCGCGCCGCGACGACGCATCCGCCGTCATCACCCCGAGCGACCAGCGCTCCGAGCGCGGCGCCGAGGACCCATCGTCCCCAGGCGTCAGCGAGTAGCGCCCCGGCGTGAGCTGCCACGAGCGCTGCTTGCGGCTCTCGCGCGCCGCCGTGCCGAGCATCGCCCCGAGCTCGTCGTCCTTCAGCGTCTCGTCGACCCGCACGAGCGTGCTCACCACCTCGCGCGCGATCTCCTCGAACGCCTCGGGAGCCAGCGCGTAGGTCGACGACGTGACCACGATGACCACCGGCCGGCGCTCCTCCGCCAGCGCCGCAGCCATCGAGACAGGACACGCCTTGACAACGATCCCCACGTCCATCGCCGCCGCCTGGCAGCGCTCCAGCAGCGCCTGATCGCCGCCGATGAGCAGGGCCGTCGGGATCTGGGCGCGAAGCGTGGCGTCAGAAATTCGCGGCATCGGTCCCAGAATCCTAACCTCCCCGGCCCAAACAGAGGTCAGGAAAATCCTGTCATCGGACATTCCCCGTCATGTCTGGAGAGCGAGCTCAACCGATGTCGGGAACTGCTGTCGGGAACTGCGCGCGGCTGGATCACCCTCACGGATGCGTAGGTACCGTGGGTAACTCGGTGAGGTGGCAAGCAGCCCAGTGACCAGGACGGCGCTCCTCCAGCGGAGGCGCCTCGATGCTGCAGCGCTCCATCGCGTAGGGACAGCGGGTGTGGAAATGGCAACCGGACGGCGGGTTCAGCGGACTCGGCACCTCGCCGACGAGCGTCAGGCGACGCCGTTTGCGCTCCACGTCAGGATCGGGGATCGGGATCGCCGACAGCAGCGCCTGCGTATACGGATGCTGCGGTGAACGGAATAATGCATCTGGACGAGCGCGCTCGACGATCCGGCCGAGGTACATCACCGCGATCTCGCTTGACAGATGGCGAACCACCGCGAGGTCGTGCGCCACGAACACGTACGTGAGCGACAGCTCGCGCTGGAGCGAGGCGAGCAGGTTGACGATCTGCGCCTGGATGCTCACGTCGAGCGCGCTGACCGGCTCGTCCGCGATCACGAGCTTCGGCCTCAGGGCGAGCGCGCGGGCGATGCCGATCCGCTGCCGCTGGCCGCCGG
Source organism: Sorangium sp. (assembly GCA_025924095.1). Taxonomy (GTDB): domain Bacteria; phylum Myxococcota_A; class Polyangia; order Polyangiales; family Polyangiaceae; genus Sorangium. The sequence goes on along the minus strand of JAICEP010000319.1, from coordinate 7,125 downwards.
AGAACTCGTGCGGATAGCGCCGCATGTACGAGGGCGAGAGCCCCACGAGCTCCATCAGGCGCGCCACCTCGCGGAGCGACTCGTCGCGCGACGAGACGAGGCCGTGGGTGGAGAGCGGCTCGGCGATGAGGTCGTGGACCGTCATGCGCGGGTTCAGGCTCGCGTACGGGTCCTGGAAGATCATCTGCATCTCGCGGCGCGCCTTGCGCAGCGCGCGCGGGTCGAGCGTCAGGACCTCCCGGCCGTCGATCTTCACGCTCCCCGACGTCGGCGCGACGAGGCGGAGGATCCCCCGCCCCGTCGTCGATTTGCCGCAGCCGGACTCGCCGACGAGGCCCAGCGTCGCGCCGCGCTCGACGTCGAAGGAGACGCCGTCGACCGCGCGCACCGTGCCGACCTGCCGCTGGAGCAGGCCGCGCCGCACCGGGAAGTGGACCTTGAGATCGCGCACCGAGAGCAGCGGCGGGGGTGTGGCGGGTGTGGTCATGGCGCTCGTCCGGCGACGTCCTCAACGTGGCACCGCACGACGTGCAGCGCCCTCCTGTCCCCCTCGCCCGAGACGACCCGCGGCGGCGGCGCCTCCTCCTGGCACACGGAGACCGCGTGCGCGCAGCGCGGGTGGAACGGGCAGCCCGGCGGCAGGCGCGCGAGCGACGGCGGCATCCCGGGGATGGGGACGAGGTCCTCGCCGCGCGCGCCGTCGAGCCGCGGGATCGACCGCGACAGGCCGATCGTGTACGGGTGCCGCGGGGCGTGGAAGATGGCGCCGACCGGGCCCTCCTCGACGATGCGCCCGGCGTACATGACCGCGACGCGATCGGCCATCTTCGCGACGACGCCGAGGTCGTGCGTGATGAGCAGGACCGCCGCGCCGAGCGCCTCCTTCCGCTCCTGGATGAGGTCCAGGATCTGCGCCTGGATCGTGACGTCGAGCGCCGTCGTCGGCTCGTCGGCGATGAGCAGGTCCGGGTCGCAGAGCAGCGCCATCGCGATCATCACGCGCTGCCGCATCCCGCCCGACAGCTGGTGCGGGTAGTCGTCGATCCGCGACGCCGCCGCGGGGATGCCCACCGCCTGCAGCATCTCGACGCTGCGCCGGCGGGCCTCGGCGCGCCGCATGCCGCGGTGCAGCTCCAGCACCTCGATGAGCTGCTCGCTCACCCGGAGATAGGGGTTCAGCGACGTCATCGAGTCCTGGAAGATCATCGCGATGCGGTCGCCGCGGATGCGCTCCATCCGCGCCTCGCTCGCCTCCGCGAGGTCCTCGACGAGGCCCCCCTCGGACTCGAGCAGGATCTGGCCGCCGACGATCCTGCCCGGCGGGTCGGGGATGAGCCGGAGCAACGAGAGGCTCGTCACGCTCTTGCCCGAGCCGGACTCGCCGACGATCCCGAGGACCTCGCCGCGATCGAGGCTGAAGGAGATGTCGTCGACCGCGCGGACCACCCCTTCCTCGGTGAAGAAGTGGGTCTTCAGGTTCTTGACCTCGAGCAGCATGGTCCGTGCGGGCGCGCGCCGTGGGAGCGGCGTCCCTTCAGTCCTTTCGGATGCGTGGATCGAGGGCGTCGCGGAGCCCGTCGCCGAGGAAGTTGAAGCAGATCAGCGTGAGCGCGAGCATCAGCGCCGGGAAGATGAGCTGCCAGGGGAAGAGGTCCATCGCGTCGGCGCCCGTGGACGCGAGCAGGCCCCAGCTCGACAGCGGCTCCTGCGTGCCGAGGCCGAGGAAGCTCAGGAACGCCTCGGTCATCATCACCTCGGGGATGGTGAGCGTCGTGTAGACGATGATCGGGCCGAGCGCGTTCGGCACGAGGTGCCGGAAGATCAGCGCGGCGTGGCCGACGCCGATCGAGCGCGCCGACTCGATGAACGGCTGGCTGCGCAGCGCGATCACCTGGCCGCGGACGATGCGGGCCATCGTGAGCCAGGAGATGCCGCCGAGGGCCGCGAAGACGACGACGATCTGGAAGATGGGAAAATAGCTGGGATCCGAGGGATCCTGGACGAACAGGCCGAGCGCGACCTGCCAGGCGCGGTAGAGGGCCGTCTGGTCGTTCGCGAAGAAGACCATGAGGAGGATGACGAGGATGAGGAACGGGAACGTGTAGAGCACGTCCACGATGCGCATCATGATCGCGTCGACCTTGCCGCCGAAGTAGCCGGCGACGCCGCCCCAGCTCACGCCGATGACGAAGCTGACGAGCGTCGCGACGATGCCGACGGCGAACGAGATGCGCCCGCCGAAGAACACGCGGGCCATGAGGTCGCGGCCGAAGTAGTCGGTGCCCATCCAGTGCGCGAGCGACGGCGGCTGCGCGCCGAGCTTGAGGTCGGCCTTGTCGTACTGGTAGCTCGACAGCTCGGGGACGAGGATGCAGGCGAGGATCATCGCGACGAGCACGACGCCGCAGGCGACCGCCGCGCGGTTCTTGCGGAGCCTCCGCCACGCGTCGCGCCCGAGGCTCGACCCCTGCTCGAGCGCGTCGAGCCGCAGCGGGGCGGCCGGGCGCGGCGCCGCGCCGCCGGGGACGGCGGGCAGGTCACCGGGCGCTGCGGCGTGCGGCGGGGGGGCGGCGGGCATGGTCAGCGCAGCTCCACCCGCGGGTCGATGAAGGCGTACGCCACGTCGACGATCGCGTTGAAGAGCATGAGCAGGAAGCCGTAGACGAGCATGACCCCCATCACGAGGTTGTAGTCGCGGTTCGTGGCCGCCTCGACGAAGTAGCGGCCCATGCCGGGGATGTTGAAGATCTTCTCGACGACGAGGGAGCCGACGAGCAGGCCGCTGAAGCCGGGGCCGAGGAAGCTCACGACCGGGAGCAGCCCGCCCCGGAGCGCGTGCTTCAGGACGACCTTGCGCTCGGAGAGCCCCTTGGCGCGCGCGGTGCGGATGAAGTCGGAGCGGATCACCTCGAGCATCCCGCCGCGCGTCAGCCGGGCGATGTAGGCGGCCACCGGGAGCCCGGAGCAGATGATCGGGAGCACCATGTGCCGCCACGTCTCCCAGCGGGCGACCGGGAACCAGTAGAGCTTGAGCGAGAAGACGAGCATGAGCAGCGGCGCGAGCACGTACCGCGGCACGCTGAGGCCGACCATGGCGACCGCCATGGCCGCCGTGTCTTTCCAGGTGTTCTGGCGGATCGCCCCGACGATTCCGAGGGGGATGCCCATCGCGAGGGCGAAGAGCATCGCCCAGAACCCGAGCTGCATCGACACGGGCAGGCTGAGGGCGATGATCTCGTTGACGGTGCGGTTCGGGTACTTGAACGTCGGGCCCAGGTCGCCTTTCGTGACGAGCGCAAGGAGCCAGTCGCCATACTGCTTCAGCACCGGATCGTTCAGGTGGTACTTGGCGTCGAGCTGCCGCTGGACCTCGACGGGCACGGCCCGCTCCTGGTCGAACGGGCCGCCCGGCACGATGCGCACCAGGATGAACACAAGGGTGGCGACGAGGAAGAGCGTGGGAATGATGGAGAGCAGCCGCTTGATGGCGTAGGTGCTCACGGCGCGCCGCCTCCCGGCCGTCGAGCCGCGCCGCTCCCCTCGTCATCCCGCCGTCTTCCGTGGATCCCGAGCGATGTCACGAGGTGCCTCCGAGCTGCCGTCCTTCAGCGCGGCGACGGCCGCGAGGGCGCGCCGCGCCTTCCCGCATATCACGGAATCACTGGCCGGCGCGGCGTTTCGCGCGTCGCGTCGCGGTCGAGGCGGCCTGCGCGCTGGCCCGCCGCCGCGCGCGCGTTCTGTGCCCGACGTTCAGCCGCGCCTCGTCAGGACTGCGCCTTGAGCTTGCCCTGGTCACGGAGCTTCACGAGGTCGCTGTGGCCGCCTTCGAGGACCCCGTCGACGAACACCATCGGGAACGTCGGGAAGCCGGCCCAGAGCTTGAGAGCGAGCCGCTCCTTCCACTTGGAGAGGTAACTCCCGTACTCCAGGTACGTATATTTCACGCCCTCTCCATCGAGCAGCTGCCGCGCCTTCTTCACGATGGGATTCTGGGCCATCCCGACGACGACCACCCGGTCGCGGCTCACCGCGGCCGCGACCTCGTCGACGACGGCGCGATGGAAGCTGGCGAGCTGCGACTTCACCGCCTCGGAGACCTTCTCGGGCACAAGCGTGGGACGTTCAATCATGAGATGTGCACCTCTGCGCCGGCAGCGTACTGGCGCGGAGGACGCGCGGTCAACATCGGAGCCGGACGGCGCTACCGCGCTTCGCGGTCCAGCTCGAGCGCGCCGCATTCCCACGCGATCCCGCCGCGGCCCCTCCTGCCCATGCCACGCCAGATCGCCTATCGTCTTCTTGCGCCCTGGCGCCTTGGCGTTTGAATCTTCTTCTGGCCTCGTGGCGGCCAGATCTCCCTCTCCACCTGGCGCCCTGGCAGCTCGTCCCCTGCCTGCGCGCTACGGAAGGAGCAGCACCTTCCCCGTCGTCGCCCGCCCGGCGAGCGCGCGGTGCGCCTCGGCCGCCTCGGCGAGCGGGTACGTGGCGCCGACGGAGATCGTGAGCTCGCCGCGCGCGATCGCGCCGAGCACGTCGGCGGCGCGCTGGAGCAGCTCCTCGCGCGTCGCGGTGTAGTGCGCGAGGCTCGGTCGCGTGAGGTACAGCGACCCCTTCTGGTTCAGGATCTGCGGGTCGAACGAGGACACCGGCCCGCTCGACTGGCCGAAGAGCACCATCATGCCGCGCGGGCGGAGCGCGCCGAGGCTCTTCGCGAACGTGTCGTGCCCGACCCCGTCGTAGACAACGTCGACGCCGGCGCCGCCCGTGAGCCGGCGCGCCTCGGCCTCGAAATCGGCCTGCGTGTACAGGATCACCTCGTCGGCGCCGGCGCCGCGCGCGAGCCGCGCCTTCTCCTCGGTCGAGACGGTGCCGATCACGCGCGCGCCGAGCCGCTTCGCCATCTGGCAGAGGAGCAGGCCGACCCCGCCCGCGGCCGCGTGGACCAGGCACGTGTGGCCGGGCCCGAGCGGGAACGTGGAGCGCGCGAGGTACTGCGCGGTGATGCCCTGGAGCATCGCGGCCGCCGCGCGCCTCGCGCCGACGCCTGCGGGCACGGGGACGAGCCTCGCGACCGGGATGCGGACGTGCGTGGCGTACGAGCCGGGGCCGCCGGTCCACGCGACCTCATCCCCTTCCCTCACCTCGGTGACGGAGGGCCCCACCGCCTCGACGCGCCCCGCGCCCTCGAGCCCGAGCGGGATCGGCGGATCGAGCTTGTACTGGCCGCTCCGCTGGTAGATGTCGATGAAGTTCACCCCCGCTGCCTCGACGCGGACCACGGCTTCACCCGGGCCAGGCGCGGGTGTCGGGTGCTCCTCGAGCTGCATCACCTCGGGGCCGCCGGCGGCCATGGGACGGATCGCGAGCATGTCGCCCATGTTGTCGACCCGGAGCGGGCCGTCAAGCAACCGGCGCAGGCACGACCCCATTGCTGCCCACCGGGCGCTGTGGATGATGCGTCCCCATGTCTGCTTCCACGCCTTCCGAGTCGCTTCCCCAGAACAACGCCTCTGGAGCCGCGTCCGCCCCGTCCGCTGCGGCGGCGGCGCCGCCCGTCGCGGCCGCCTCGTCCACCTCCGCGCCCGCGTCGCCGCCCCCCTCGGCCGGCGCGGACCCGGCAGGCGCGACGGCCGCGCCGTTCCCCGCGGGCTTCCTGTGGGGCTCGGCCACCGCGGCCTACCAGATCGAAGGCGCCGCCACCGAGGACGGCCGCGGCCCCTCCGTGTGGGACGTCTTCTCGAACACCCCCGGCAAGGTCTTCGAAGGGCACACAGGCAACGTCGCGTGCGACCACTACCACCGCTACAAGGAGGACCTCGGGCTGCTCGCCGAGCTCGGCGCCAAGAGCTACCGCTTCAGCGTCTCATGGACACGGGTCCTCCCGGAGGGCACGGGCAAGGTCAACCCGAAGGGGCTCGACTTCTACGACCGGCTCGTCGACGAGCTCCTCCGCCTCGGCATCACGCCGATGTGCACGCTGTTCCACTGGGACTTCCCCCAGGCGCTCCAGGATCGCGGCGGGTTCCTCCAGCGCGACGTCGCCGACTGGTTCGCCGACTACACGACGGTCGTCGCCAGGCGGCTCGGGGATCGCGTGCCGTGGTGGGTGACGCAGAACGAGCCGCAGGCCTTCATCGGCAACGCGCTCCTCGAGGGGCACTTCGCCCCCGGGCTCAAGCTCCCGTACCGGGAGTACCTGACCGCCGCCCACAACCAGATGCGGGCCCACGGCAAGCAGGTGGACGCCCTGCGGGCCGCGGTCAAAGCCGCGAAGATCGGCTACGTGCTCGCGACCCAGGTGCAGCGCCCCGCGACGGAGGACCCGGGCGACGTCGAGGCGGCGCGCGAGGCGATCTTCTCGGTCTACGAGCGGCACCCGTGGAACAACGCCTGGTGGATCGCGCCGGTGCTCGAGGGGCGGTATCCGGAGAGCGGCCTCAGGCTCTTCGGCGACGACATGCCCGACTTCCCGGCCAGCGACTTCGACCAGATCAAGCGGCCCATCGACTACCTCGGGCTCAACATGTACTCGGCGGGCACGTGGCGGCAAGGCAAGGACGGCAAGCCCGAGCGCGTCGCCTCCCCGCCCGGCTACCCGCGCGCGACGCTCGACTGGCTGCAGGTGGTCCCCAGCACCCTGTACTGGGGATCGAGGTACTTCTGGGAGCGATACAAGCTGCCGATCGGGATCACCGAGCACGGCACCTCGACGAGGGACCAGGTCTTCCTCGACGGCAAGGTGCACGACCCGCAGCGCATCGACCTCATGCACCGGTACCTGCTCGGCCTCGCACGGGCGGTGAAGGAGGGCGTCCCCGTCGTCGGGTACTGGGCCTGGTCGCTCCTCGACAACTTCGAGTGGGCCGAGGGCTACAAGGAGCGCTTCGGGCTCGTCTACGTCGACTACCAGACCCAGCGCCGGATCCCGAAGGACTCCTTCTCCTGGTACAAGGAGGTCATCGCGACCAACGGGCGCTCGCTCCTCGGGCCGACCGCCGTCGCCTGGGAGAACGTGACCGGCTGATCCCGGAGGCCCGCGGCCCGATCTCGCTCGGGCCGCGCGGCCCGGCCCTCTCCTGCGCCCTGCTCCTCGTCACCCCCGTGGTCCCGAGCGCGGCCCTCGGG
>JAICEP010000318.1 GCA_025924095.1 Sorangium sp. | reverse complement strand
CCCCGCCGGCGCCTTCGCCCGGATGGCCGCCCCCCCCTCCCCCTCCTCCGGCCGCCTCGGCGGCACGACCTCTCGCTCGTCGCCTCACGGCGGCGGCATCGGCGGCGGCATCGGCGGCGGCATCGGCGGGATGGCTTCGCCCCCCTCTCCGTCCGGCGGCGGCATCGGTGGGATGATCTCGCCCTCGTCGTCGAGAGGAGGATGCATCGGCGGGATCACCGTCGTGCCGCCACAGCCCTCGTCAGGCTGAGGCTCGGTGGTGGGCTGATCACCCTGATTCCCGTCCTCGACGCCGGGCGCACCACAGGCAACCACGAAGACGGCAGCAGCCGCAGCGGCAGCGCGGGATACCCCCCGAACCAGGGCCGCCGTCCGAGGCGGGGGCGTGGGCCGCGGCGATAACAAGGATGCATCGTCCGAAAGAAAGAACCGTGACATGAACACCTCCACTTCTGCATAGTGCACGGCATGTGCCACCCCATCGGCGCCTGAAATCCCTGGATTTCATGTCGTTTGTGGGTGTGACCCGAAGTCCACGTCACCCGTGGCCCAGAGTGGCTCACGCTTCGTGGCTCAGGCTCAGCGCAGGGCCCGCGCGAGCGCGGCGTCGTCGACCTCCTCCTCGGCGGCGTGCTCCAGCGCCGTGCGGAGCGCGTCGTCGGCCGTGGCGTCGGCGGCGACGCGGATGCGGTCCCGCGCCTCGGGGTAGCCGGCGATGCGCAGCAGGAGCGCCGCGCCGATCCGGCGATCCGGCGGGGAGTCGGCGTCGTCGAGGGTGTGGAGCACGTCCTCGGGGTTCAGGGTCGTGGCGCGGTAGTCGCCGGCGGCCATCAGCTTGCGGAGCTCGTCGCGCCACGCCGCGAGGTCGCGGCCGCGCCGCTCCAGCGCCGCGGCGCCGCGCGGCGCCGCGCTGCCCACCGCGGACGCGTGCGCCTCACGGATGCGCTGCGCGAGCGACTCGGTCAGGTCTTCCCCCGTCCCGAGCACGACCGCGGCCTCGCTGCGCCCGTGAGAGAGGAGGACCCGGTCGCCGCGCGTCTGGACCGCGGTGAGGTCGGTGTAAGGCAGCCAGACGCTCGCGAACGGCCGCTCGACGCGCACGCCGTCGCTGCCCACCACGACCCGGGTGCGCCGAACGGCGCGGCGGAAGAGCCAGGTAGACCCCAGGGTGAGGACCAGCCACGCCACGACCAGCGCGGCGTGGCTGAAGAGCGGCCTGGAGATCGCCCCGCTCGCGAAGAGCCACAGGGCCATGAAGACCGGCATGCCCACGCAGCTGGCCGCGAGCTCGCGGTTGACGCCGCCCAGCGAGACGGCGACGCGCCGCTCCGCGGGGCCGATCCCGAGCGCCGCGAGCAGGCGCGCGCCCTCCCGCTCCCGCGCGACCTGCACCTCGAGCACCCGCCCGGCGCGCAGGTGGAGATCGACCCGGACGCGCAGCGCGGACACGACCAGGCCCGAGCGGATCTCGGCGCGCGGGACCGAGCGCTCCACGGCGCCGAAGGTGAGGCGCAGCCCGTCCTCCCCGGCGACCACGCGCACCGGACGCTTCCGGCCGAAGGCGGTGGTGCTGAGCAAGGCGCTCACCAAGGCGAGGCAGAAGGCGATGGGCACGCCGAGCAGGATCGATACGAGCGCACTGAGCGCGAATCGATCGAGGCTCGAATCGCCCAGCACCTGGGCGAGGACGACGGCGACCGTGCTGACGACGAAAGGCCCCGCGATCGGGAGCAGCGCGAGCCCCCCGATGACGCGGCCCAGGCCCTCGTAACGCCGCGCGACGCGCCGGCTCGTGAGCTCGAAGGAGGGCCGGGAGGCGGGCGGCACCGACACGATCTCCGGATCAGCTCGACCTGGAGGGATCGCCGACGCCCGCGCGCGAGATCCAGCGCGCCGCGCGACCGCGCCCGGCGCAGAGGGCTTGTCTCCACGCGGGCGCGCGCATCGCCGCCTCGTCCTCACGCCCGCAGCGACGCTGGCGCGGTCCACTCCTCCGGTTGTGCCTGACATGCGCGGGGTTCACTGGTAGAGTCGCACGCATCGCTTGGGCCATTCTGCGCCCTTTGTTGAGGAGATCTCCAGTATGTCCTTCTCGGCTCGTTCCTTTGCCTTCTTTGCTGCGCTCACGCTTGCGTCCGCGGCCGCGTGCGGCGGCGAATCCGACTCCGGAGGCGGCGGCTCCGGCGGTGACGCCGCGGGCCCCGGGAGCACGTCCGCCGGCGCCGGCGCGGCCGGCGGCGGCGTCCGCGGCAGCGGCGCCACAAGCGGCAGCGCCACAAGCGGCAGCGCCACAAGCGGCAGCGTCACAAGCGGCAGCGTCACAAGCGGCACGGGCAGCGCCGCGACGGGGACCGGCGGCGGCGACACGACGACCAGCACGTCGACCGGCAGCACGGGTTCCGATGCGTGCAGCATTTTCTGCTCCGACTTCGAGGGAGGCTCGCTGCCTTCCGAGGTCCAGTTCTTCCCCGAGTACCTGCGCGCCAGCGCGGCCGACTACGTCAAGCTGGACAGCACGGCTCACAGCGGTGCGAGCTCGGTCAAGGTCTCGGGGACGGGCTTCAGCCAGATGCTCGGCGTCCCCGTGCCGACCACGTTCTGGGGCAGGGTCTATCTCAGGAGCGATACAGACATCCAGATGGGCCACAACACCTATGTCGCGGCGACGACCGCCGACGGCGATCCCAACAACGGCGAGGCCATCCGCATCGGCGAGCACCAGTGTCAGCTCGAGCTGAACCGCAAGTCCGACGACGCCGAGAAGCTCTCGAACGGCGGGATGTACTCCTGCACCGGCGGCGTGAAGCTCGTCGCGAACACCTGGTACTGCCTCGAGTTCTACTACGACGGGCCGGGCAGGGAGGTGCGCGTGTTCGTGGACGACAAGGAGGTCGACGCGATGCACGTCACGGACTGGGGGCCGTACGACTACAAGCTCTTCAAGTTCGGATTCGAGAAGTACCACGGCGGGAACAAGACGATGTGGTACGACGATCTCGCGCTCGGGGCGGGGCGCGCCGGCTGCGGCCCGTGACGGTCGCGCCGCGGGGGTGACGCTGGCCGGGGGGGCGCGCTGCGGCGGCGCCCCCGTCAGCCGCCCGGCCGCGCGCTGGCCCCGGGAGAGCGCGAACAGCACATCACGCGCACGGCGATGGTCATGCCCTCGACGAAGGCCTCGCGCGTCCCGGCGCTGTGCTTCAGCCCGCGCGCCGAAGCGTGCAGCGTGGCCGCAAGCTGGCGCCCCGTGATCCCCAGAGGCCGGTAGACGGCCACGAGCCCGGCGGCGCGCAGGGCCCTCGTCACGGCCTCGATGAACTGCCCCTCGCGCTGCGCGATCATGGGGCCGACGAGCTCGTCCGAGGCGGCCGACAGGTCGGCGGCGCCGGGACCGAGCGCGCCGACGAACCGGCCGACCCACGCGTCGAACGCGCCGACCAGCCGCCTCTCCAGGGATAGCTCCGCGTCGCCGAGCGCGGCCGTCACGGCCGCGAGCGCGCCGTCGAGGAAGTGCTCCACCGACGCGCGAAACAGCTCCTCTTTCGTGGCGAAGTGGAGGTAGAGCCCCTGCCGCGAGACGCCCGCGGCGCGGGCGATCTCGTCCATCGAGGCCTTCCGGAAGCCGAAGCGCAGGAACACCGTCAGCGCCGCGTCCATCAGCCGGCGGCGGCGCGCGTCCTCGGCGGGTCTGTCGGTGGAGCTCGCTCCGCTCACGGGTGACGATTTTGACAACGATAGGTCAAGCTGTCAATGCTCGCTTCTTGACAGCTTGTACCGGGCTCGTCACGCTCGTCGAGTGCGGCAGTCCGACCCCCCGGCCGATCGCGCTCCCGAGCCAGGCGGCGCCCCGCCTGCGGCCGTCGCCCCTGTCTCGCCGCCGCCCGACCTCGCCGCCGCTGGCGCCGGTCGCCGGGGGAAGATCGGCGCCGTGGCGGCGGTGGTCGCGCTCCTCGTCGTCGCGCAGCGCGCCGGCCTGTTCGAGACGTTCGGTGAGCCCGCGCGGATCAAGCTGGCGCTCGTCGAGCTCGGGCCGTGGGGGTACGTCGCGTTCGTGGCGGCGTATGCTGCGCTCCAGCCGTTCGGCGTGCCGGGCACGGTGTTCATCCTGGCGGCGCCGCTCATCTGGCCGTGGCCGGTGGCGTTCGCGCTCTCCATGGCGGGCACCATGGCGGCGAGCGTCGTGGGCTTCTCGTTCGCGCGCTTCGTGGCGCGCGACTGGATATCGCGGCGGGTGCCGGCGCGCTTCCGCGCCTACGACGAGGCGCTGGAGAAGCGGGCCTTGTTCACGGTGTTCATGCTCCGCCTCATCTTCTGGATGCCGCCCATGCTCCACGCCTTCTTCGGCGTCTCCAGGGTGCGCTTCTGGACCCATGTCTGGGGCTCGCTGGCCGGGTACATCCTGCCCCTGCTGGCGACCGCCTATTTCGGTCAGAAGGCCTTCGACTTCCTGCGCGACGCGCCCCCCGCGGTGTGGGCCGGCATGGGCGCGATGACGGTCGCCCTCCTGGTGGTGCTCTTTCGGGTCGCCCGCCGCCCCCGGCAGGAGATCAGCCGGCCCACCCCGGCGCGCCCGAGCCGCCCTGCTGAAGCCCGCGACTGACGCAGCGAGGACCGCGTCGGCCAATGACCGATTTGCCGTGGCACGAGGCGACCGGCCGACGTCACCCTCGGCGCGCCGTCGTCGCGCTTTCGCGTCCATGGGCTCGACGCCCATCGATGCGTAGCAGAAGAACCCGTCCGGATCATGGTATGGATGGACAGGGTAGCGCAGCCATGAAACGGGGGAGCAGGGAGAGCCGGTGATGGTTCAGGGTAGCCGGGGCAGTGAAGTCGAGTCGCCGGAGCCGTCGGGCAGCCAACCTGGCGGCTCGGTCCAGGGAGCTCGCGTGGCCGGACGACACGCAACGGGAGGAGGTGCCGGCGGCTCGACGCGCGATGCGACTCGCCTCGCGGACCGACCCCTGCGCGGACGAGGCGCCCGTAAAGCGGCCGGTGCTCATACCGTCGGCGTCATCACCCCCTATCTCGACGGCTCGTTCTGGAACCCGGTCCTGAAGGGCATCCACGAGGCAGCGCAGCAGCACGGTTGTCGGACGCTGGTGATGCGCGGCACGCCCGCCGCGCTCCAGGCCCCCTCGCTCGCCAGAGAACAGGTCGATGGCTGGATCGTCGTGATCGGGGTGGACGGCATCGAGCAGCTCGCCGGCGCGCGGGTCCCGCTCGTCGTCGTCGGCACCCATGTTCACCAGGGCAACTGCCCCTCCGTGATTCCGGACAACCACAGTGGAATCCGGAGCGCGGTGCGCCATCTGATCGAGCACGGGCACCGGCGCATCGCGTTCGTTGGCTGCTTCCACGAGTCCGATGTGCGCGTGCGCTTCGAGGCCTACCGAGTGACGCTCGCCGAGGCGGGCATACCGTTCGATCCCGCGCTGATCATCCGGAGCGACGACAACTGGTATACCGGGGGCGAGAACGCCGCTCCGCAGCTCCTCGCGCAGCGGCATGCGTGCACGGCGGCGGTCTTCGGGACGGACAAGAATGCGCTCGGGATGATACCCTTGTTGAAGGCGGCGGGCGTCCGTATCCCCGAGGAGCTGGCGATCGTCGGCTTCGACGATGTGCCGGAGGCGCAAGCCGTCGATCCGCCGCTGACCACCGTACGCCAGCGGTTCGAGATGATGGGGAGCGCCGCGTGCGATCTCGTCGTCTCGATGCTCGCCGGCGAGACCGCCCCGCCCGACCTCGTGCTCACGCCGAACACCTTGATCCAGCGGCTCTCGTGCGGATGCGACGTGATCCGGAGCTTGCTCGACGAGGACGCGGCGTCCAGGGACGGCGCCGGCGGCGACCTGGACCGACGGATGGTCGAGCTGCTCCTCGCGCCCGAGCGCCTCGCGCCCAGCACGTCGCCCGCCGCCGTATGGCCAGGGGTCGCCCTGGTGCTCGAAGCGTATTCGGCGGCGCTCGAGGGCGCCGCGCCCCCTCCGGCGAAGGAGCTGGAGCGCGCTTATCTGCAGGCCGTCAGCATCGCGCCCGACATGGGCACCTCGATGGCGATCGTCCGCCTGCTCCGCCGGTCCCACGAGCGGCGTCGCGAGCGGCTGGGTGGAGATGCGGCGTCCGCGCAGCGGGTCGAAGCGTTCCTGGACAGCGCGCACCTCTCGCTCGCTCGGGCTCGGCTCAACGTCGAGACAGACGCCGTGACGCAGCTCGGGAGGCTCGTGAGGTCCAACTATGACGTGGGCCTCGCGCTGCTCAGCGGCTCCCAGCAAGAATCCCTTTCGCTCTCATGGCTTGCAAAGACCGCCGCGCTCTGGGGCTGCCTTGCGCTCCGGGAGGACGCGACGACGCTCGTCGTCGCCGGCGCCTACAGCCGCGATGGCAGCGCGACGCCGCCGATCGGCGGCCGCTATCGGCTGGAGGCGTTTCCTCCTGTGGATCGACTGCCGCCCTTGGCCACGAGCGGTGCGCTCATGATGATCCTCCTGCCGATCCGCACCGCCCAGCGCGACTGGGGGATCCTGGCGCTCATGGGGCCGACCCTCCGCGAGCTGGCCGGCGACGAGGGAACGCTCGGGGTCTGGGCGTCGCTGCTCGCCGCCGCCCTCGAGCGCAACGAGCTCGTCCAGTCGCTCTCGGCGAAGAACGCGGAGCTGCAGGGCGCCTACGCGATGGAGCGCACGCTCTCGGAGACGGTGCGTGATCTCGGCTGCCCGCTCATCCCGCTCCTGCCCGGCGTGCTGCTCGTGCCGCTGATCGGCGCGATCGACCGGGGCCGCGCCCTCCAGGTGCTCACGGCCGTGGCCGAGGGGGTGGGCCGGCATGAGGCGCGCTTCGTGCTGCTCGAGCTCACCGGCGTGCCCGCCGTGGACGCCCAGGTCGCCCACGCGCTGGGCCAGACCAGCCGCGCGGTCGCCCTGCTCGGCGCGCGCGTCATCCTGGTCGGCCTGCGCCCCGAGATCGCCAGGAGCCTCGTGGACGTGGAGCTCGGCGATCTGTCCACGTACTCGTCCCTGGCGGCAGCCCTTCACGAGCTGACGACAGGGGGTCTTCGCCCAGCCGGCGCGAAGCGCGGCGCAGCGCGCATCGCCTGATGGCCGGGGCGAGAGGGGGCCTGGACGTGCCTGGGGTCGGCGTCGCGCCGCGCCTGGCCGCGCGCCTCTCAGGGGATCACCTGTAGAAGCCGACGTCGTCGATGTAGACGTCAAAATCCTCGCCCTGCGCGAACCGGAACTCGATCACGTAGAGCCCTGCGACGTCGACGGCCTCGGCGGTGGGCTCGGCGCCCGTGCCGTCGCGCGTGAGCTCCTCGAAGGGGATCACGATCGGGGCCCACTCCGTGCCGAGGCGCGCGGTGTAGAACCAGTGGTCGAAGCACTTCTTGGCCTCGTCCTCTCCCGATTCATCGCAGATCCCGCCCGCGGGCTCCGAGACCTTGTCCGAGAGGTTGACCTTCATGGTGGTCACCGCGCCGGCGTCGCCGAGCTTGGCCCAGAACACGATACCTGCGTACGCCGACGCGTCGTAGGCGAGGAGACCCATGTCCGGGCCGTTCAGCGCGAAGCCGACCCCGGCGCCCCACATCGTGAAGCCGGACCCGGACGTGTGCATCGCCCTCGTGCTCTGGCCGCGCGGCGGCGTGAGCGCCTCCGGGATGAACCCGGCGGGCATCTCCTCCGTGTGGACCTGGGGAGTCTGCGTGCCCGTCCCATCATTGTAGCTGTACCAGTAGCCGACCCTGCCACCCGCCTCATCGATGGCGCCGTCGCCGTCTTCCATGTCGTCGATCCACTCGACGTCCGTGGGCACGACCCCCTCGTCCCCGCCCGCCCCCGCGCCGCCCGCGCCGCCCGAGGCCGAGGCCGACGACAGACCGCCCGTCGCGCCCGACGTGCCGCCCGCTCCCTCCACCAGGTGGTAGCTGTCGTCCAGCCCCGCGAGCGCGGTGCACCCGCCGGCTGTGAGCGTCCACGCCGCCCAGATCCATGCTGCGCGCCTCTTCGCCATATCTTCTCCTACCACCGCCGCGCGGGCGCGGTCCACGGCCGCGCGGGACCTCCCGCGGCGCGGCGTCAGGCGATCGGGCTGTGCGGAGGGAGCGCGGCGGAGGGGGATGAGAGCCCGGTCCGTGAGAGCCCCGCAGCTGTGGAGTGAAGGTGGCCCGTCAGCGGAGCGGCGGGGCAACGTGGAAACGAAGCTCGTTCACGCCCAACCCGAGCTGCTGGCGGCGCCCAGGATCGCGCTCACGCCGTAGACCTGGCCGCCGTACGTCTTGAACATGTGCATGTCGGTGTTCCCCATGAACATGGTGAACCCGACCCCGATGCCTGTCTCGACGTCGGCGAAGATGAGACGAGGCCGTCACGACGTGCCGTGTCGTTCGGTTCGTTCGTCCCAGGAGGCCCAAGGAGAAGGCGCTCCAGACGCTTCGGTGACGTCGACCTCCAGGCGCGGGCGCTGACCGCTCATCGTCCGCGCGGGCGGCATGCCCTCAAGGACATGCGGCGGACCTATCCAATCGACTCGAGTCGACGTGTTCTCCTCGTCGCCTTGCCGGGGCGAATCGTCCTGATCACGGCGTCACTCGCGCCGTCGTGTTGCACCGTGATTCATTGCGCGCAGCAGGGCGACGGCTACCGTGTAGTAAATCACCACATCGTAGGGAAATCTAGTGGGAAAAATTCAGCATTGGTACGCGCTCTTGGGGACCCT
>JAICEP010000317.1 GCA_025924095.1 Sorangium sp. | reverse complement strand
TCGAGTGCCCAGGGAGGTGAGATGTCGGACGGCCCGGGGCAATGTCGCGCGCGACCGCCCCCCGTGTCGAGGGCCCACGCGAGGTGTATCGACATGGATCCATGATGTACTGAACAATCAACGTTGATGTGTTGATCCACCGTGATCGGCCGCCGGAGTGTGCGCAGAGCTCGGTCAACCCATCCATGATGGACACCTCGACGGTCCATCATGGATGAGAGGGCGCGGGCGGCGCTTCGATCGCCGCTCAGCGGCCCGCCCAGACCGGGGAGGCGCTGTTCATCTGGAGGGCATCCATGCGCCGCGCCGCCGGCGGGGCCGCCGCGGCCGCGCGGGCGGTCTTTCGCGCGCTCGCCACCGCCGAGGCCGCGTCGGCGACGCGCGCCTTCTCCTTGGCCGACTGCGCGCGCGCCGCCTGCTGCCGGAGCCGATCCTCCGCCGCGGCGAGCTTCGCCTCGGCCGCGCCGAAATCGCCCGAGCTCACGTCCTGGGCCGCGTCGAGCTGCATCATGCCCGTCTCGATCACCGCGGCGAGGGTCTGGGTCCTCTCGTTCTCGTGCGCGGCGACCAGGGCCGCGTCGCTCGTCACGTCGTAGCGGGCCACCACCTCGTGCACGCGCGGGACGTTGCCGTTCTCGGGGTCGCGGAAGTGGAGCCGCAC
This sequence comes from Sorangium sp., assembly GCA_025924095.1. Classification (GTDB taxonomy): domain Bacteria; phylum Myxococcota_A; class Polyangia; order Polyangiales; family Polyangiaceae; genus Sorangium. Next base: position 8,059 of record JAICEP010000317.1, on the reverse strand, counting down.
GCTCGCGAGCGGGTGGGAGCCGGCGGCCGGCGCGGTGACCCGCACCCGCACGAGCATCTCGCGGTGCTGCCCGCCGAACATCGTGCCAAGGAGCACCCGGATCGTGTCGCCGGACCGGTCGGTGCGCTCGCTCGGGACGCCGATCAGCTCCACGCCGGGCGCCGGGACGATCTCGACGAAGGCGCCCGTCGCCGCGGTCGTCTGGAGCAGGGCGAGCTCGCGCTCGAGGACGGAGGACATCTGACGCGCCTCGGTGAGGTGGTACATCCGGCCGCTGGAGCCGATGGCGAGCGCGTTGAGCGTGCGCTCGTCGTAGTCGGCGCCCACCCCGATCGACGTGATCTGCACCCCGTGGGCGGCGCCGCGCTGGGCGAGCGCGCCGAGGATCTCAGGGGACGATGGCCCGATGTTCGCCTGGCCGTCCGAGATGAGCACCACGCGCCGGACGGCGTGCGTCGACGGCGCCGCGGCCGCGTGCCGCTCCGCGAGCCGGAGGCCCTCGAAGAGGTTGGTGCTGCCCTCGGGGCCGAGCGCGGCGATGGCGCGCGCCACCGCGGGGCGCGTGGCGGGGCCGAGCACGGTGGGCGCCACGCGCTCCTGCGCGGCGTCGGCGAACGACGCGAGCGAGACCACATCGCCATCGGGCAGCCGGTCGACGAACGCCTGCGCCGCGGCGCGGGCGTGGTCCATCTTCGCGCCCTGCATCGAGCCGGAGGCGTCGACGAGCAGCGCGACCGCGGCCGGCGCGCGCGCCCCGCGGCGGGCCGCCGGGACGTCGACCCACACCCCGAGCTGCGTCTCGCGCGTCCCCGGCAGCACGAAGTCGCTCGCGCCCGCGGCGCCGATCCAGACGCCCCGGCGCGCCTCGCCGGCCGCCTCCGACCGGGACGCCGGCGCCTCGACCGCCGCGGGCTCGGCCGCCACCGCCGCGGTGGGCCCGGCCGCCCCCGGCGCCGCGGCGGCTGCCTGCGCGCCCTCCAGCCGCGCCTCCATGCCCGGCGCGACCCCCGCGGCCGCGGCGCTCGTCCCCGGAGGCGCCGCCGCGCCGGCCGCGCAGCCCAGAGCCGCAAATCCCATCAGCAATCCCGCGAGCATCGTCCGCATCGAGAAGCTCCTTCCGCCGCAAGCCAAGGCGCCGCCCGCGGGGGACTCGCGTCCTCCGCCGCGATCTCCTCGACCCCCGCAGCGCGCGACTTCTACGGACCTGGCCGAAAAAAGATCTCAGGGAGAGCTCGCCCCGGCGCCGCCGCCGCCGGCCCTCGCCCGGCCGCGAGGTCCGCTGCCCGGCCTCCGGAGCCCCCTCCGAGCACACCTCATGGGTCGTCCCTGCCTGACTCCAGGGCACATCTCGAGATCTCGCGAGCGCCGCGACTTCCAATGTCCCTCCGCCGGTGGTCCAGGTCTTGCCCATTCACGATCATGATCATGGATGGGCGCTCGCCGGAGCGCGGCGCCCGGGCACGATGCGCCGCGCCGAGCGGCGATGCAGGAGGAGGTCGATCCGATGAAACTCGCACGTAGCAAGTCTCCAGCTTTTCTCGCCGCGTTCGCGGCGATCTTCCTGGCTGTCGCGAGCCTCTTTGCTTTACCGGACTACACGCTGACGGGGAGCGGCGTCCGCGTGAGGACTGTCGGCACGGCCAGCATCGAGGTCTACCGGATCAGCCACTACATGGATGAGCTCCCTGCCGCGAGGTCCACGCAGGCCGTCATCGACATGGATACGGGGAAGAAGCTCGTCTGGACGATGCTGCGCGACGTCGACCGCGAGAGCACCGTCAAGGCGTTGACGGACGCCTATGCGTTGAACGGATATGCCGATCAGGCGAAGATCGCGAGGTTCGTCTCGGCGTTCGAGGGCGACCTCAAGGCGGGAGCGGAGGTCACCATCGAGTACGACGCGCGCGCGAAGACGACGACCGTCAAGGTCGCCGGCGGCGGGACCGCGACGGTGGGCGGCATCGATTTCATGAAGGCCACCTGGCGGATCTGGTTTGGCAAGATCGACCAGCCGAGGCTGAGCGAGGAGCTCATCGCCAAGCTCCGTTGAGGCCGGAGGCCTCGTCAGTCGGACGGCTTGTCGCGCACCACGAGCACCGATCGGCTCGTGTGGTTCACGACCTTCGCCGCCGTCGTCCCGAGCACTTTGTCGATGCCCGAGTAGCCGTGCGACCCGATCACGATGAGGTCCGCGTTCTCCTCGTCGGCCGTCCGGCAGATGACCTCCCAGGCGACGCCGACGTGGACCACGATCTTCGCGAGGAGCTCGGGCGGCACGTCGCGCGCGAGCTGCGCGAGCTCCTCCCGGTCGCCCCGCTCAAGGATCTCGGGGACGCGCGTCGGCGACTCGTTCAGCGCCTCGGCAGGGAGGCTGTGGTGCAGCCCGATCCCACGGACGAGCACGAGCTTGCCGCCGAGCTTCTGCGCGAGATCGACGCCCTCGGCGAGGATGAGCGGCGCCCTGGGAGAGCTGTCCAGTGCGACGAGGAGGGTCCGGGGGTGCTTGAGGCTCATGGCGTCCGCCTTTCGTGCGGTAGCGTTCCCGGATCTCTTTAGCCGACTCCGCGCCGGGCGCGCAGCACGTCCCGCGCAGGCGCCGCCCGCGCCGGCGCGCCACCCCGGCCGGCCGCCCGCGCGCAGCGCGCCGCCCAGAGCGTCCGGCGCGGATCAGGCGCGGATCGTCACGCCGTGGTTGCGGTCGTCCGTGAGGATCTCGAACGCCGCGCGACGCGCCGTCGTCAGGGTCTCGCTCCCGACCTCGCGGCCCAGGCTCTTCCGCCGCAGGGTGACGCTGCAGGCCCCGATCTTCGTGTTCAGACAGTGCTTCACGCCGCCGGGGGGGTTCCTGTAGGCGAGGCCCACGACGTCGCCGGCGCGCGCGGTGATCTGCCCCTCGACGCTCAGCCGATCGGTCTCGGTCCGGAAGCGCCAGGTGAAGTAGTCGAACGAGGCCTCGGCGCGGACCGCCTGGACCAGCGAGCTCAGCGCGATCTCCTCCCCCCGGTGCCGCAAGACCAGCGGCGTCATGCTCGGCGTCCAGAACGGGCCGACCTTGAGCCGGGCCGTGGCGACCTCGAGAAAGCTGTCCGGGTGGCTGTCAAACCCGGCGACCTGCCCCCAGGCGTAGAGGTCCGTGTGCTTCGTCCCCCAGTTGTGGTTCTGGCTGCCCACCCACCCCGAGACGTCCACGTCGCGCCCGGAGGCCCGGAGGACGCCGCTGTAGACGGCCAGCGGCGCCCCGACCAGCGCCTTCGCCTTCGGCAGCGGGGCGTCGTAGAGGGCCGCCGGGAGCAGCAGGAGCGGCTCCCCGCCGCCCTCGTACGCGAGGTCCCAGGAGATGGCGTCCTCCCCCTCGCCCGCCGCGCCGGCGAGCCTGCCGGGGCCTAGCCGGGCGCCGTCGATGTCGACCGACAGGGCGTCGCGGGCGAACGAGCAACGCCCGGCGAAGGGGACCTCGCGCTTGGCGACCGCGTGGCGCCCCGACTCGCCGTCGAAGTAGATGGCCCAGAGCTCGCCCTCCGCGGCCTCGGGCCGCCCGGCCGGGCTGAAGAGCGTGTACCGGATCCAGAAGGCGAGCGGCCGCGTCGGATGGTTCGCGCGGTGGAAGAAGCTCTCGTAGAAGCCCTCCCGCTGCCCCGGCCGGTAGCGCGCGTGGTTCGCTCGCTCCCGCATCGCGCTCGCCTTCGCGCCCGCCACCTACTGCCCCCGCTTCTGCCCGCCGCTGAGGAGATCGGCGATCACCCGCTCCAGGTCGTCGAGCGAGATCGGCTTCGCGATCTTCGCGTTGTCCACCCGCTCGACGAACTCGCGCGCGCTCGACGTGAACGCGCCGCCCGACATGAAGGCCATCTTCGGCTGGAGCTGCGGGAACCGCTCGCCGATCTCGTCGTAGAGGGCCATCCCGCTCATCTGCGGCATCAGGAGGTCGCAGACGATCGCGTCGATCCGGCCGCCGCGGTCCCGCAGGAGGTCGAGCGCCTCGTGGCCGCTCTTCGCCACGAGCACCTCGTGCCGCTCCTCGAACGCGCGCGCGAACGCGTTGAGGAGCATCGGCTCGTCGTCGACGAACAGGATCGTCCCGCGCGACGAGGCGCGCGGCGGCTCCGGCGGCGGGCGCAGCGCGGGCAGATCCGCGGGGTTGAGGCCGGTCAGGCGGATCGTGAAGATGGTGCCGATGCCGGGCTTGCTCGACACCGTCATCGTGCCCTGCTGCTCCTCGACGATGTTGCGCGACACCCAGAGCCCGATGCCCGGACGGGCGCTCTCCTCCTTCGTCGTGAAGAACGGGTCGAAGATCCGCTCGACGACCTCGGGGGTCATGCCGCGCGCGTTGTCCTCCACCTCGACGTGGTGGACCCCGTCGTCGAAGCGCGCCGTCACCCGCACCATGTTCTCGTCGCGCGGGCGGTTCGGCATCGCCTGCGCCGCGTTGATGAACAGGTTCACGAACACCTGCGAGAGCTTGCCCGGGTAGCCGACCAGCGGGGGCATCTCGCCGTAGTGGCGCTCGATGCGGCAGAGCTGGCTGAGCTGCGGCCCCGTCATGCGCAGCGCGAGCTCGATCACGTCGACGAGATCGACCCGCTCGGGCTTGCGCTCGCTGCTGCTCGAGAAGAGGTTGAGGTCCGTCACGATGTCGCGCATCCGCTCGACGCCGGCGAGCGCCTCGTGGCAGGACCTGTCGATGAGATCGATGGCGCGGAGCAGGTCCTCGTAGGAGCCCGACGCGACGGGGCGCGCCGCCGAGACGAGCTTGTGCGCCCCGCTCCGGATCTGCTCCAGGTTCGCCATCACCCACGCCATGGGGTTGTTGAGCTCGTGCGCGACGCTCGCCGCGACCTGGCCGATCGAGGCGAGCTTCTCGCTGTGGAGGATCTGCGCGCGGCGCGCGACCTCCTCGGTGACGTCGCGCATGAGCGCGAGCGAGGCGTCCTCGCCGTAGAGCCGCGTGATCCGGACCGTCATCACCTTGGTCAGGCCGGCGCGCGTCGCGCAGCGGATGGTGGCCTCCCGGGGCGCCTCGGACCGGGACGCGGACATCACGAGGGCGCGCAGCGCCGGCACGTCCGCCGCGACCGCGAGCGCGGTGATCGGCCGGCCGATCCACGCCTGCCGCGAGTGCCCGAAGAGCACCTCGAACCGCACGTTCAGCCGCGTCAGCATCCCCTCCTGATCGATCGTCGCGAGGACGTCGGACGAGAGCTCGACGATCTCGCGGTAGCGCTCCTCGGAGGCGAACAGCGAGCGCTGGGCGTACGCCTCGGCGAAGCGGTGCTCGAACTGGAGCAGCAGCGCGTCCACGGCGCGGAGCACGTCGATGGAGGACGTGCCGTCCGCGTCGCCGTCGTCGTGCGTCGTGTCGAGGACGCCCGCGACGGCGGTGCGGAACTCGGATGCGGCGATCAGCGGACCGCTGATGGAGTACCCGGTCGCGTAGCGCTGCTCGACGAGGTGCGTGATGAACTCGTCGAGCAGCGTCTCGCTGCCGTCCTCGAGGATCCTCGTGAAGGCGGCGAGCCAGGAGCGCACGTTCTCCGTCACCTCGCCCACGGGCCGGTCGGTGTACCGGCCGCGCTCCGGCGGCAGCGCCAGCACGTTCTCGATCCAGTCGTCGATCAGCTCGTCCTTGTGCCGCTTGCAGAGCTCGAGCAGCCGCCGGCGCGCGAGCGCCATGGACGTCTCCGCGTGGCTCGGCGGCGCGTGGACCTGCGAGCGGCGCTCGCCCTCGCCCCTCGACTCCGGGACCTGCGAGCGGCGCTCGCCCCTCGACTCCGGGACCTGCGAGCGGCGCTCGCCCCTCGACTCCGGGACCTGCGAGCGGCGCTCGCCCCTCGACTCCGGGACCTGCGAGCGGCGCTCGCCCTCGCCCCCGTCGCGCGCGCCCCTCGACTCCGCGAGCTCGCGCTTGGCCTCCTCGTCCGCTGCCATCGCTGCTACCTGCCGCGGAGGACCTCGCAGCCCATGAACGCCCGGAGCGGCTCCGGCACGACCACCGTCCCGTCCGCCTGCTGGTACTGCTCGAGGATCGCGATCACCGTCCGCCCCACGGCGAGCGCCGACCCGTTCATCGTGTGGACCAGCCGCGGCTTCGCCTTCGGCTCCGGCCGGTAGCGGATCTGGGCGCGGCGCGCCTGGAAATCGCCGAAGGTCGAGCAGCTCGAGATCTCGCGGTAGCCCCCCTGGCCGGGCAGCCACACCTCCAGGTCGTACGTCTTCTGCGCGCCGAAGCCGAGATCGCCGGCGCAGAGCGCGGAGACGCGGTAGTGGAGGCCGAGGCGCTTCAGCACCTCCTCGGCGTGCGAGGTGAGCAGCTCGTGCTGGCGGGGCGAGTCCTCCGGCGTCGAGAACCGCACGAGCTCGACCTTGTCGAACTGGTGCTGCCGGATGAGCCCCCGCACGTCGCGCCCGTGGCTGCCCGCCTCGCTGCGGAAGCACGGCGTGTACGCCGTGTAGGCGATCGGCAGCGACGCGCCGTCGAGGATCTCGTCCGCGTGGAGGTTCGTGACCGGGACCTCCGCCGTCGGGATGAGGTAGAGGTCGTACGCCCGCTCCGGGTCGCTCTTCTGCGTCTTGAACAGGTCCTCGGCGAACTTGGGCAGCTGGCCCGTGCCGAACAGGGCCGAGTCCTTGACGAGGAACGGCGGCAGCACCTCGAGGTAGCCCTGCTCGCGCGTGTGCAGGTCGAGCATGAACGAGATGAGCGCCCGCTCGAGGCGGGCGGCCGCGCCCATCAGCACCGTGAACCGCGCGCCCGAGAGCTTCGCCGCGCGCTCGAAGTCGAGGATGCCGAGGGCCGTGCCGATGTCCCAGTGGGACTTCGGCGCGAACGAGAAGCTCGGCTTCTCGCCCCACGTCCTGACGACCACGTTGTCCTGCTCTCCGGCGCCGTCGGGCACCGACGGATCCGGCAGGTTGGGGACGCTGGAGAGCAGCTCGGTCATCCCCTTCTCGAGCTCGGAGACGACCTGCTCGGCCTCCTTGATCCTGGCGGACAGGCCCTTCAGCTCGTCGCGCTTCTGCGCGAACTCCGGCGACTTCTTGTCGAGGCGCGCCATCGCGTCGTTCGCCGCGTTGCGCTCCGCCTGCCACCGCTCGAGCTCCTGGACCTTCGACCGGCGCGTGCTGACCGTGGAGGCGAAGTCGTCTCCGAGGGTGGCGGCGGCGGCGGGCGAGCGACGAGCAAGCGCCGCGCGCACCTCACCGAGGTGATCTGCGACGTAGCGGGGATCGAGCATGCCCCAGGGTCTAGCCGAAGCCTGCACGCGCGTCAGCAGCCGCGAGGCGCCGCTCCGCATTCGGGAGGGGTCCGCTCCCCGCCGGAGCGGGTGGGTGGGGAGCGGCGCGGTGAGGAGGCGCTAGGCCGTGGCGCCCAGGCTGCGCAGCACGAACTGGAGGATGCCGCCGTGCTGATAGTAGTCGACCTCGTTCGGCGTATCGATGCGCGCGGTGACGGTGAACGTCGTCGTCTTCCCGCCTTCCCCGGTCGCGACGACGCTCAGCTTCTTGCCCGGCGTGAGGTTGTCCGAGATGCCGTCGATCTTGAACACCTCGCGCCCGGTGAGCCCGAGCGTTCCGGCGTCCTCGCCCGGCGCGAACTCGAGCGGGAGCACGCCCATGCCGACCAGGTTCGACCGGTGGATGCGCTCGAAGCTCTTCGCGATGACCCCGCGCACGCCGAGCAGCTTCGTCCCCTTGGCCGCCCAGTCGCGCGACGACCCGGTGCCGTACTCGGCGCCGGCGATCACGAGCAGCGGCACCTTCTCCGCCTTGTACCGCATGGCCGCGTCGTAGATCGTCGTCTTCTCGCCGTCGGGCAGGTGCGCGGTGATGCCGCCCTCCTCACCCGGGCGCAGCAGGTTCTTGAGGCGGATGTTCGCGAACGTGCCGCGCATCATCACCTCGTGGTTGCCGCGGCGGGCGCCGTACGAGTTGAAGTCGGCGGGCGCGACGCCGTGCTCGCCCAGGTACTTCGCGGCGGGGCTGTTCTTGGCGATGTTGCCGGCCGGCGAGATGTGGTCGGTCGTCACCGAGTCCCCGAGCAGCGCGAGCACGCGCGCGC
>JAICEP010000316.1 GCA_025924095.1 Sorangium sp. | reverse complement strand
GCCGCTCGCCGCTCGCCGCTTCGCCGCGAAGACGCACGGCACCGGCACGGCGCCCGGTCGCCCTCCCCGGGAACGCGCAGCGCCGGCGCCGCGCGGGGTTCCGCTCATGCTGGATGCCCTCGACAGCGTGGGTTGCCCACCGGCGCTCGCCGGCATGCGTGCCTCGACCCGACCCGCTTCTGTCTCGTCGCGGTCCACGAAATTCTCCCGCCGCTCGCGCGCCTCGGGTAGAGAGCTCTGGCTGGGTCCGCCCGTTCCGCGGTGGAGCTGCCCCATGTCCGACGCCACCATCTACCAGCGCGACATCCAGCCCTATGGCCGCCTCACCGCGTCCCAGATCCGGCGGCTCGTCCTGCCGATCGACGCGGGCTTTCAGCAGGCCTTGCGCGCCATCGCGGCGCGGCTCGAGGCCGCGACGGAGGCCTTGCACACGGCGAGGCTGAAGGCGATCGCGGCCGCGGTGACGGCCTCCGCGCCCAGCACCGCGACGAGAGGCCAGGTCGATCCGGTCGCGACGGGCCGCGACCTGCTGCGCCGCCTCGTCGCGCAGGCCGCGTCCCGGCCGGGCGGGGTCGCGCTGGCCCGCGACATCCTTCAGGGCGAGACCCTCGCGACGGTGCTCCGCCGCCGCCCCGCGAAGCTCGCGGCGGCGATGGCGCACGCGGTCGACGTGCTCGAGCAGCGCAAGCGTCAGCTGCCAGAGCACGAGACGTGGACGGCTGAGCTGAAGCGCTCCCGGGATGCCCTCGAGCCGCTCGTCCGGAGCGTGCGCAAGACCCGGCTCGCCCGCCGCACGATGACCCCCGAGGTGAAGGCCGCGCGCGCCGAGTGGCTCACCATCTATGGCGCCGCGAAGCTCCTCGTCGAGTGCGTGCTCCGGCTCCACGACAAGGTGTCCCTGATGCCGCAGATCTTCGACGACCTCGCCGACGACGCGCCCCGCGTCACCGGCGAGCCGGAAAGCCCTGCGCAGGATCCGGCCCCCAGCGCCGCAGGAGGGCTCCCCTCCGGAGCCTGACCGCGTCCGACACGCATCCTCGCAGGCCTCGACTCGGTAGGCCCGAGGCGAGCGCGCTCCTCGCGCGGCGTGGCGCGGTGCGGGGAGCGCCGATGTCCGAGGGGGACGCGCCTACCGCCCGCCGAGGTGCGTCCGGAAGAACCGCACGAGGTGGCCGTACTGGAGCACCTGGTTGTCCCGCTTCTGCGCCCCGTGCCCCTCGTCGGCGAACAGGATGAGCTCGGACGGGATCTTCTTCGCCTCCAGCGCCCGCTGGATCTGCACCGACTCGCCGGCAGGCACGCGCGGATCCGTCACCCCCTGCACGATCAGCAGAGGCGCCTTCACCCGATCGAGGTACGTGATCGGCGAGAGCTTGATCAGCGCCTCCCGGTCCTTGTCGGGATCACCGTACTCCGAGATCCGGAGGATGCGCCGGTAAGGCGCGGTGTTCTGGAGGAACGTCACCAGGTCGCTCATGCCGACGACGGCCGCGCCCGCGTCGTAGGCGCCGGCGAACATCGTCATGCCGAGCAGCGCGGAATAGCCGCCGTAGCTGCCGCCGAAGATGCCGACCTTCGGCGGCCGGCCCTCGTGGCCGAAGCTCGCCCTGACGAACTTCGCCGCGTCCTCGATGTCCGTGATGATGTCGAGCCGCTTGGCGCCGTCATCGGCGTGCAGCCACGTCTTGCCGTAACCGTCGCTCCCCCGGACGTTCGGCTCGACGAACACGAACCCCGCGTCCACGAAGATCTGCGCGCGCGCGCTGAACCCCGCCCTGATCTGGCTCTCCGGGCCGCCATGGAAATGGACGATCACCGGACACGGCCGCTCGCACTGGGCAGGGCGCCGCACGAACATCGGGATCTGCGTCCCGTCGCGCGCCGGATAGGACTCCAGCGTGGCCGCGGCGAACGCGTCCGGCGCGACCTCGGGCATGCTCGGGGTGTGCCACTGCGTCAGCTTGCCAGTCGTCCAGTCGAGGACATAGCTCGCCGCCGGCGCCCTCGAGGTCTCCAGGAGCAGCGTCGTGAACCGGCCATTCGGCGTGGTCGCAACCGGCACCACATGATCCGCCGCGGGGAGCGCGGGGAGCTTGACCTCGCGGTGCGACCTCGCGTCGAGCGCGCGGAGCCGCGTGTGGCCCCGCTCATTCACCGTGTAGAGGATCCTCTTCCGCGCCCGGTCGATGGAGAAGGCGCTGACGTCGAACGGGAGCTCCGGCGAGAGCGGCGTGAGCTTGCCCGCCTTCCAGCTGTAGAGCCGGCGGTACTCCCCGAGGCGCGGCGTGAGCACGAGGACCTCGCCGGGCGCCGCTCCGTACATGGCCCTGTAGTCCTCGCGCTCGCCCTGCCCGAAGAGGGGAGTCAGCGCTCCAGCCGCCGGATCGGCCTTCGCGGCGCCCTGCGCGCCGGGCGCCCACTCGTAGAACTCGCTCATGTTGGAGCCGACGTCTCTCGCGAGCAGCAGGCGGCCGCCGGCCGCGGCGTCCACGGCGCGCCAGATGCCCTCGCGATCGAACACGAGCTCGCGCTGCTTCGACGCGATGTCGTATCGGTAGATGGCATACGCGTCCTTCTTGACGTCGTTGGCCCGGTAATAGACGTGCCGCCCGTCGTCGGAGACGAACTGCAGCTGCGTCTGCACGCCGGGCTTGTGCTGGATGGCGAGGAGCGGGCCTCCCTTCACGTCCTGCAGGTAGAGCCCGGGGTTCTCCTCGCCCTTGCGATCGCGCGAGAGGACGAGGTGCGCGCCGCCGGGCGTGACGTCCTGCACCAGCGTCGGATCCTCGCCGCCCGTCAGCTGCAGCGGGAAACGCTGCGGCCCGTCGAGCCGGAAGACCTGCCTCGTCCCCGTGATCGTCCAGGTGAAGTAGAGCGCCTTGCCATCCGGCCCGAGGACGCCGCCAGAAGGAGCGCGCACGTCGAGCAGCAGCTGGATCCGGCGCGACACGTCGTCCGGGAGCGGCGGCGGCGCGTAACGTGCCAGGATTTCAGGAGAAACGCTCGCCGCGCCGTGGCCCTCGTACCCGGGCCGCTCCGGCGCGGGCGCAGGCCGCGGCGCCCCGGCGGAGACCGACGGCACAGGCGGCGCGGGCGCGACGGGCCGGGGCGCGGCCGGCGCAGGCGCCGACGAGGCGGGCGCGCACGCGGCGGAGAGGGCGAGGAGGCCGAGCAAGGAGAACCGCGCGCCGTCGTGGCGCCGGCGTCGCGTCGAGGGGGACGACATGTCGGACATTTCGCCGGAGCGGCCGCGCGCCGGCAAGGTCAAAGGCCGCGGCGGCGACCGGGAGCTGGCTCAGTCGGGCTCGCCCGGGAGCCTGAGGCGGCCGAGGGCCGCTTCCGCCGCCGCGAGCTGCGCCGCGAGCTTCCGCAGCAGCTCGGCCTCCTCGCCCTGGAGCGAGATGTTCGGGACGAGCGCGTTCAGGGCGCGGCGGTTGTACGCGAGCCCGAGCGGCGAGCCCTTCTCCAGGTTCATCGCCATCGACTCGGCCAGCAACGAGAGCGCCTCGCGGTGCAGCCCCTTCGCCGAGAGCACCTCGGCCAGCGCGGCCGTCGAGCGGGCCAGGCCGATGAGATCGCCGAGCGCCTCCTCTGCCTCGATCGCGGCGGTGAGGCGCTGCGTCGCGCGATCGAGGCGGCCCTTGCGGAGCTCCAGCCGGCCGATCGTCTCCCACACCCGGGCGAGCTCCCGGCCATCCCCGAGCTGCTTGTAGGTGCGCTCCGCGGCGAGCGCGTGGTCGATCCCCATCGACAGGGCGTCGGACTCGCGCCCGGGCCGGGGAGGGACGTGGAGCGGGATCCGCGCGAAGAGGTGGTCCGTCTCGGCCAGCTCGACGCGCGCCACCGGATCGACCCGGGCCCGCTCCTCGAAGACGCGGCGCGACTCGGTGAGGAGGTGCGCCGCCCGGACGGGATCGCCCATGCGCACGTAGACCGCCGCCTGATCGTTGAGCAGCCGGGCCGAGCCGAGCGCGTCCCCGGCGTCGAGCAGCTGGCGGCTCGCGGTCGTGAGCTCCTCCAGCGCGCGCTCCAGCGAGGCCATGTCGCCGACGTCGTAACAGACGCTCGCGATGAGCGCGGCGACCTCGGCGTGCAGCTCCGGCGGGTCGCCCTGCGCGAGCAGCGCCCGCGCGACGTCGAGCACCTCGAGCGCGCCCGCGAGCGTGAAGTCCGGGTCCGGGCCGGCCGCCTGCCATTGCACCCGGGCGATGCCCGCGAGCGCGCCGACGCGGAGCCGCCGGCGCGCTGGGGTGGCCGGCATGCCGTCGAGCAGCGCGAGCGCCTTCTGCCCGTAGCTCAGCGCCTGGGCATACGCGCCCATGGCGGCCGCCTCCGCCGCGGCCCCGCGGTAGCGCCGCGCCGCGTCCTCGAGATCGCCGGCCTCGGTGAGGTGGGCTGCGGCGCGCGCGTCGTGGGGCCGGCGTCCGGCGCCGTGCACCGGCGCGCCCGCGGCGCTCGCCGCCTCGGCGCGGTCGGGCTCCGGCGGGGCCGGGTGCACGGACACGCCGAGCGGCGCGGCGGCGCGCAGGGATTCGGCCGCGGCGCGCGCGGGGTCGACGCGCGCGCCGGCCGCGGCGTCGGGCGCCGCAGGCCACGGGAAGGACGAGCGGGAGCCGCCGGGGGGCGGTCGCTCGGACAGGGAGGCGGGGACGCGCAGCGAGGCCCCACGGACCGAGAGGACCGGCTCGTCCGCCTGGCCGACTGCGCCGCCGGGCGCGAGATCGCGGGGCATCCGCACCGGCCCCGGGATGGGCGCGTCCAGCGAGTCGGGCGGGGCGTCGAAACGGACGGACTCGGGCGGCTCGGAGAGGCGGCGGCTCTCCGGGCTGCGAGGAAACAGCTCGGCGTAGGGCCACGGCGGGTTGCCCGGCCCGGCGGGCGCGATCGGCGTGGACCTCTCCTGGCCGACGCGCGGGTACGCGCGGCGCGCGCTGTTCATGTGCGCGCCGCCGGCATGGGCGGCGGCAGGCGGCGGCCTGAGCGTCTCCGCCGCCCGCGGTACCCCGCCGCGCGCTCCCAGCGATCCGGCGTCGGCGCCCTTCTCCCGCTCGTCGGCGGCCGCCGCGCCGCTGCTCTCGAGAACTTGCACGGCGGCGGCGGTGGGCGCGCCCGGCGATGCGGCCGCCGGCGGGGGCATCGTGCCGCTCGTGCGCGGCGTCGCGATGGCGGGCATCGACGGCGGCGCGGTCGAGAGCGACGTCGTCGCCCCGGGCCTCGCCCGCGCGGCCGTTTCGTCGCCGCGCGGCGCGCCCGGGCCCGCCGCGCCGGCGAGGTGCCGCTCGACGGCCGCGGTCGCGGCGACGACGTTCTGCGTCGGCGGCGCTGCGGCGTGCGCCGGCGCCGCGCCAGCGCTCTTCTGGGGGTCGGCCGCGACGGCGCCCGCCGCCGCGCGCGGGTCGTACGCCGCCGGAGCGCCCGGCGCGATCGGCTCCTCGCTGAGGAGGGTCGCGAGCCGCCGGTGCCACAGCCGCGCGAGCGACGGGAGGATCGACCCGCGGAGCGCCTCGACGATCGTCTGCGGCAGATGGAAGCGCCCCTCGCCGCGGTCCTCGAGCGGAACGCCCGCGTCCGCGGCGCGCTGCAGCGCCTCGAGCACGTCGACCGCGTCGACGCGGAGGAGCGCCGCGACGAGCTCGCTCTCGAACCCCGAGCCGACGATCGCGCCGGCCCGGAGCACCCGGAGCACCTCGCCGGGCAGCTCGCGCAGCGTGATCTGCGGCGGCGGCGGGGGCGCGGTCACGCTCGTCAGCGTGGTCGTGGCGTCGGGCGGCCGGAGGATCGCGTCGGCGCCGAAGCCGGCGCGCACGGCGTTGAGCAGCTCGCCGGCGGGGCCGGCGGGCGCATGCAGGCGGAAGGACAGGACGAGCGCGACCCGGAGCGCGTCGGGGCGGGAGACGACCCGCCGCAGCACGTCGAGCGTGGCGTGGTCGGCGAGCTCCACGGCGTCGAAGACGAGGGCCCACCTGCGATCGGTGTGCTGCGCGAGGCGGTTGGCGCTCTCGATGAACTCGACGTCCACCCTCCGCTCGTGCACATCGCCGAGGAGACGGCGCCGCAGCCCGGAGACGACGCGGCTCCGCGCCTGATCGAGCAGCGGCGGCGCCCCGCCGACGAGCCGCTCGACCTGGGTCCGCACCTCGTGCAGCGGCCCCAGCGTCACCTCCGGCACATCGCAGCGCACGCGCAGGACGCGCAGCCCGAGCTGGGACGGAGGCTCCCCGGGGACGATGTCGAGCAAGGCCGTGTGCCGGCCCTCAGAAACACGCTGCCAAAGCTGTTCCACGGTCCGCTCCTTCCGTCTCGCTCGCTCGGAGGTCTCGCACGCCTGCGCCCGATCTCTCCGAAGGACGTCACGCGCGAGCTAGTAGCCCCAGAGAAACTCCGCGCGGGCGAACGCCGTGAAATAGCTCCCCGGGCCGTCGCCTGCGCCGGGGAGGAGCAGCGTGTACTTGCCGGCGAAGCCTGCGGCGAACTGGCGGTTGAAGGCGTAGTCGATGCCGAACGGGATGGAGACCCCGAACTGCCCTCGGTGGCAGCTCGGCCGGCCATACGAGCCGCAGGGCGCGAGGCGCACGCTGTCGTACGCGCCGGTCATGAGGCCGATGTAAGGGACCCACTGCAGGATGTCGATGACGTACGCGGCGCCGGCCGATGCGCCGAGGAACATGAGATCGCCCCCCGGGTGGGACGCGGTGTCGAGCTCGGCCATCACGTTGAACGCGTCGGTGAGCCCATAGGCGACGTGCAGGCCGCCGCCGAGCCCGGGGTACGTTCCGCCGTCCGCGAGGAGCGCGTACCCGATGCTGGCGCCGGCGTGCCATTGCCGTTCAAAGGCGTCGGCCTGCGAGGGGGCGAGGAGCGCGACGAGCGCGAGCGCGGCGGCGGTCAGCGGGGCGGCAGGGGAGCATCTCATGGTCGGTGGCGGCGAGCAGCCCGGAGCGCCCCCGCGCCGAACCAGGGAGCGAGGGCGATGGAGGCGCGCGCCGGGCGCTCGAGGGGCGCGCGGCGCGAGGCTAGCATGCGGGCCACGGGACATCCTCAGCGGAGCTGCTCACGGCGGCGGGGAGCGCGGGACGCGCCCGCGTCCTCTTCCTCGAACTCCTCCGTGAAGACCCTCGCCGCGGGGTCGGCCGCGCCGTGGCTCGGATCGATGCGGAGCGAGGGCTGCGGGAAGCGGACGCCGGCCGCCCCCATGATTCCCGGAAAGGTGTAGAGGAGCTCGCCGTGGTCGCCGAGCTCGACGCCCACGTCGTCGGGGCGCTCCTTGGCGAGCTCGGTGAGCAGGGTGTCCGCCTCCGACGCCGGCAGATCGAGCACGACGCCGACCTCCTGCGCGGTGAGCGGGCGGCGGCGGTGCGACGCGAGCGAGAAAATCGCCTGGATCTGCGCGTCCCGCGAGGCCTTCACCCCGGACCGGGAGAGCTTCCGCCCGCCGATCAGGAGGAGCACGCCGAGCGCCAGGGCGATGAACCCGATCGGCAGGCCGATCGCGAGGCCGGCGATCGAGCCCGGGAACAGCGCGGCCAAGCCCAGCCCGAGGAGAAGCGCCAGCCCGGTGCCCCCGATGAGGACCAGCCAGCCGAGAGCGCCCGCGACAGCTCCGCCGAGCCTGGACGGCTTCCCCGCCAGGCTGACCGACTTGCCCGCAAAGGGCAGGCGCTCCCGGCCGCACGCGGTGCAATACGCAGCGAGCCCGCGGTGAATGACCGGCGCGTTCTTTCCGCAATGAGGACACATGAGGACTCTCCCCGCGAGCAATTCTTCGCGAGCCAGGCTGTAGCGTAGGAACCGAGCACCACCACCGCCAGCGGGTCGATGACGTGCTCTCCAGGTTGTTCAAGGCATGCCACGGAACGCCCCGGCGGTGGAGTCCGTCCCGGCGCGAGGTGCTCTGCGCGCAGGTCTCAGAGGCCGAGGTAGCGCGCGATCTCGGCGCGGGCCGGGTCGGAGGCCACGGTGCGCAGGGCCTCGTACCGGCGTTGCCAAGCGGCCGCGCTGCCTTCGTCGCCGCGCCATCGCGCCGCCTCGGCCCGGGCGAAGGCGGTGTGCCGGAGCGAGAAGCGGGGGGCGTCGAGCGCGAGGAAGGCGTCGAGCCACACCTCGGCGTCCCCTTCACCGTCGCCGAGCAGCTGCGCCGAGAGCGCGGCGTACGGGACGAGCGCGGGCGGCGCGTCGCCGCGGCGGCGGAGGGCGGCGTAGCGGAGCGCGCGGCGCGTGGGCGGCGGCGCGTCGCGCGCGGCGCTCCAGGCGGCGAGCGCGCGCGAGAACGCCGGCTGGCCGTCGCGCGCCCACGGGACGTCGGGGCGCGCGAAGCCGACCCACGGCCAGGCGGCGGAGAGGTCCGCCGGCAGCAGCGCGGGCGGGCTGCCCTGCCGGAGCGGCGAGCCGCCCCCGGGAAGGGCGAGGGCGAGCCGGGTCCACCGCGCGCGAGCGTCGAGCAGCGCGAGCCCGGCGAGCCCCGAGGGCGCATCGCCGGGGCGCGCCGCGCGCGCGGCGGCGGCCGCCTCGTCCGCGAGCACGGCCGCGCGTGCGGCCTCGATGCGGCGCCCGAGCGAGGCGCGGAGCTCGGCGCGCTGCAGGAGCACGGCCGCGCGGAGGGCCGGCGGCGCCGCGGTGAGGTCGACGCGCTCGATCGGGTCGAGCGCGCGATCGCGATCGCCGGCGAGGGGCCACACGCGCGATCGCGCGAGCGCGCGCGCCGCCGCCGGCGCGAGCGCCGGGGCGCGCG
>JAICEP010000315.1 GCA_025924095.1 Sorangium sp. | reverse complement strand
GCCGCCGCCCGTGGATGCCGGGGTAGCGGAGGAGCCCCCGAGCGCTCCAGCAGCGCCGTAGCAGCTCGGATTCACCGAGCTGACCGCGGCATCACTCTTGTACAGCGGGTGCGCGATGATCCGGTCCCGTCATGAGATCTCTGCTCCTCAGCCCGCCCAGGCGAGCGGGCGCGATCGCGCGGCGCCGCCCGAGCCGCCTCTCGCGCCGGCCATGCGGCGCCGGCTGGAGCTGAGCCCGAAGCACGCGATCGGCGCGTTCGCGCTCGCCTGCGTGGCGGCCAGCGCCCTGTTCATGCACGCCCTGGAGACGCGCGAGGCGACGGCGCCGGGGCTCGCGCTGCGCGTCGCGTACCCCGAGCGGATGCGCTTCCGCGACAGCGAGCGGCTCACCATCGACGTGACGCGCACGGCGGACGCGCCTTGCCGGGCCGCCGCGCTCACGATCGACGAGGCCTACCTGGACAGCTTCGAGGAGCGCCGCGCCACGCCCGCGGAGGCGACCCTCGGGCGCTTCGAGCTGGGCGGCCTCGCGCCCGGCGAGCAGCGCCGGATCGTCCTCGAGCTCCGGGGCGAGCGCTCCTGGTTCACCTCGGGCAACGTAACCCTCTCGTGCGACGGGGAGCGCGGCGCCCAGGTGCCGCTCCGCACGTTCATCTTCCCCTGACAGCCATGGAAACCGTAGCCCGCGTCGCCGTTGTCTATGTGTTCCTCGCCGTGGCGTTCCGCGTGCTCGGCAAGCGCGAGCTCAGCTCGCTGTCTGCCTTCGAGCTCGTCACGCTCATGCTGATTCCGGAGATCGTCTCTCAGGCCCTCGTCCGCGAGGCGTCGCTCGCGAACGCGCTCGCGGGCGTGGCCACCCTGCTCGTGCTCGTGTTCCTGACGTCGGTCCTGACGCACCTCGTCCCGCGGGCGTCCAAGGTCATCGACGGCTCGCCCACGGTCCTTGTCGCGAAGGGCCGCCTCCTGGAGGAGGCGTGCAACCGCGAGCGCATCCAGCCGGAGGAGATCGTGTCCGAGATGCACAAGAGCGGGCTGGAGCACCTCTCGCAGGTGCGCTGGGCCATCCTGGAGGCGGACGGCGATCTCAGCATCATTCCGGAGCAGGGCCACGGCCTGCCCGTCGCGCGGCGGGGGGCGCGGGACGCGGGCGTCTGAGCGCCGGTCAGGCCGGGCGGGAGGCGAAGCGGCGCGCGCCGCGGCGGGCGATCGCCGCCGCGAGGGCGAGGGCGCCGAGCGTCATGCCCACGAGCGTGCCCTGCCCGCGCGTCCGCGAGGCGCGGTCGCCGTCGACGAGGGGGAGCGCCGCGCCGCAGAGCACCTCGGCGTGGACGCTCACGCGGGCGCGCATCCAGTTGTCGACCCGCTCCTGCTTCGCGGGGATCAGCTCGAGGTCCGTGTCGAGCGCCGCGCGCGGCAGGTTCGCCTCGAGGCGCGTGAGCCAGACGTCCTTCGGGTGCAGGCCCACCATCGCGACCGCGAGGTCGTCGAGCGGGGGGTCGAGCGGATCGAGCGGCCTGCACGCGAGCTCGCGCGCGTCGATCTGTCCGGCAGCGACCTCGCCGCAGCTCGGATCGTCGAGCCGGACGCCGGCGGGGCACGGGTTCGCCACGACGCGGCCCTCCATCGCGATCTCGGCGAAGCGCACGGCGCACGCGGTGTCCTGGGCCTCGCCGTTCGCGAGCCCCTGCTGGGCGAACGCCGCGGCGATCGTGTCGACCGGGGTGGTCGAGCCGCTCGTCGTGTACTGCACGCCGAACGGCGCCGCGGAGCTCGACACGGGCGAGAACAGCGAGCCCTGCTGCGCGTAGGGCGTGAGGAACGCGCGGCCGCCGTCGGCCGCCGCGAGCGCCTTCTCGCGGAGCTCGCCGTAGTTCGAGTCCTGCGAGGCGAAGTCCCACGCGAGGAGGTCGTGGGGGACGGCCGCGGCCGCGAACCCCTCTGGAGCGAGCCGCGCCTCGCTGATGGTGAAGAGGGTGATCGCGACGTTCGCGCCCGTCCCGGCGGCGACCATCCGGAGCGGGAGCGTGGGGCTCGCCCCCGGCATGACGACCCGCACCGGCTTCATCTCCTTCACGTCCTTGCCCGGCTGGAGCTTGAGGGCGATGAAATCGAAGCGCTCCTCGACGTAGGCGTCGATGACCGGCTGCGTCGACGCGTCGACGCCGAAGCCGTTCGCCTCCAGCCACTTGTTCAGCGCGCCGGGCGTGTCGGTCGCGAGCGTCACGGTGTCGTACGGGCCGACGGTGCCGCGGTGGAGCACCGTGACCTGCTCGCCGCCGAACGCCCCATCCGAGAAACCTGCCGAGTCGCTGCTGCCCAGGGCGCCGCAGCCCCCCCCGCTCGAGGCGCACATGGAGTTGGGCGGGGTGATGCGGACCGACGTGGCCGCGTCGAGCGTCTCGAACCAGGCGTCCGAGCCGACCTCGATGGTCGCCCCGGGCTTCACCGGGAGCACCCAGGCGAACTCGCTCGGATCGCCGGCGTACTGGATCTGATCCCAGAGCACCGACTGGACGGGCGACAAGGAGAGGACCATCCGGTGCGCGTTGACGACCGTGGTCTCGGTCGTCGGGGCGAAGCACCCACCGCAGGCGAGCGCCTCGCGCGGCGGCAGGAGCGTCACGGAAGGAACGGCGAGCGCAAGGAGCGAGAACAAGCGAAGTTTCATCGGTTACCTCCATGGGCGCGGGTCCGCGCGTGCGGATCCCGGAGCGCGCGGGCGGCGCGCAGCGCACCACCGCCAGGGTATCCAAGCCCGCGCGTGGCAGGCAGCCCGCGCACGATTGGCGCGTCGTCGGCGCGCGGCGGCGCCGCGGGACGGGGGTCAGCGCCCGCAGGAAGGCGGGAAGACAGGAACAAACATCAATGTTTATCCCGACTTACCGCCTTCATGGGAGCTCGTCTGGGCCCGTGCGCCGACGGCTCCGTCGAGGCCGCCATCATGGCCCGCCGTCACGCCCGCCGGGGCCGCGCCGTCAGCCCGCTGCCCACCATGCGTCGAGGTCGCGGAGGGCGCGCTCGGCCATCGCCTCGTAGCGGGCGCGCTTGCGCAGCTTGCCGTGCGCGGGATCGAGCGGCGCGATGTGCGCCCAGGTGATGTTCGACGGCTGATACGTGGGCTGCTTGCGGCCGAGGTGCGTGAGGATGCCGCCGAGCGCCGTCGTGGGCGGCGGCGGCCGGAGCGGCTCGTTCCGCAGCTGCTGCGCGAGGAGGAGCGCGCACACGAACCCGGCCGCGGCGCTCTCCACGTAGCCCTCGACGCCCGCGATCTGTCCGGCCAGGTGCACGCCCGGGAGCGCGCGGAGCTCCATCGCCGGGCCGAGGAGCGCCGGCGCGTTGACGAAGGTGTTCCGGTGCACGGAGCCCATGCGCAGGAACTCGGCCTCCTCCAGGCCGGGCACCATCCGGAACACCCGGAGCTGCTCGGCGTACTTCATGCGCGTCTGGAAGCCGACCAGGTTGTACGCCGTCGCCGCCTCGTCCTCCGGGCGCAGCTGGAGCACCGCGTACGGGCGCCTGCCGGTGCGCGGATCGGTGAGCCCGACCGGCTTCATCGGCCCGAACGAGAGCGTCTGCTCGCCGCGCGCGGCCATCACCTCGCACGGCAGGCACCCCTCGAAG
Source organism: Sorangium sp. (assembly GCA_025924095.1). GTDB lineage: Bacteria > Myxococcota_A > Polyangia > Polyangiales > Polyangiaceae > Sorangium. The sequence goes on along the minus strand of JAICEP010000315.1, from coordinate 5,151 downwards.
TAGCGCACCTCCTCGAAGGCGCGGGCCTCCACCTTCTCCGACTCGACGAGGGCCCGGACGAACGCCTTGTACTGCGCCTCGTCGAAGGGGCAGTTCACGTACGCCTCGTCGCCGGCCTCGGCGTCATCGCGGCGCTCGGCCGAGTCCTCCGGCGGCGCGGCCCCCTCCGGCGGCGCGGCCCCCTCCGGCTGCGCACCCCGCTCCGGCGGCGCAGCTCGCTCGCCGCGGACCGCACCCCCCTTGCCGTAGCGCGACTGCTTCCACACGCGCGACCAGTCGATCGAGTCGGCGCTGACGATCGGCGCGATCGCGTCGTAGTAGGCGAGGTGCTCGGCGCCCACGGCCGCGGCGAGGCTCGCCGCGAGGGCGTCGGACGTGAGCGGCCCGGTCGCGAGGATCACGGGGCGCCCTTCGGGGATCTCCGTCACCTCCCGCCGCTCCACGGTGATGCGCGGGTGGGCCTCGATCGCCCGCGTCATCGCCTCGGCGAACCGCTCGCGATCGACCGCCAGCGCGCCCCCGGCAGGCACCGAGGTCTCGTCGGCGCACCGCAGGGCGAGCGAGCCCACGCGCCGGAGCTCTTCCTTGAGCAGCCCCACCGCGTTGCTCAGCGCGGCGCCGCGCAGCGAGTTCGAGCACACGAGCTCGGCCATCCGATCGCTCGTCTGCGCGGGGGTGCGCTTGTGCGGCTTCATCTCGACGAGGCGCACGCGCAGCCCGCGCTGCGCGAGCTGGTACGCCGCCTCGCAACCGGCCAGGCCGCCTCCGACGACGACGACGTCATCGTGCGGGCTCTCCGCTCCGTTCATACAGGTCACCAGGATGGGGGGTTCGCGGCCTTCTTAGTTCGCCGTGCGCCGGGCGCGCACGGCCCGCGCGGGCTTTTCGGCTGCCCCCGTGGGCGCGCCGGCCTTCGGAGACACGGCCTCGGGCAGGGCGGCCGGCGCGGGCTCCGCCGGCTCGGGCCGGGCGGCCGGCGCCGCCGCGGCGCTCGCGACGATCGCCGCGGCGTCGAGGGGGGCGGAGCCGTTCGCGGCGCCGTCCTCCCCCTCCGCCTCGACGATCTCCTGCTTGAAGCCGCACTCCTTTGTCGCGCAGACGAGCATCGCCTTCTTGCCGGCGGTGCGGGAGACGAACTTCGCGCCGCACTGCGGGCACGGGATCGGCACCGGCTTCTGCCAGAGCTTGAACTCGCACTTCTGCTCGGCGTTCCAGTTCGAACAGCCGTAGAAGGTGCGCCCGCCCTTCTTGCGGGGCCGGATCTCGATGAGGTCGCCGCCGCAGCTCGGGCACGCGACGCCGAGCGGCACCGGGCGCGTGTTCTTGCAGGTCGGGTAGCCGGTGCACGACAGGAAGTCGCCGAAGCGGCCCGTCTTGATGATCATCGGCTTCCCGCACTTGTCGCACGAGATGTCGGTCTCGCGGACGGCGGCCGTCCCCCGCGCGTCGGACAGGTCGCGCGTGGCCTTGCACTTCGGGTAGCGCTCGCAGCTCAAGAACCAGCCGTTCTTGCCCCACTTCTTGAGCATCATCGACCCACACTCGTCGCAGACGATGTCGGTCTTCTCTGCCTCGGGCTTCCACGGCGCGAGCTTCTTCGACTTGTCGAGCTGCTCCCTGAACTTCGTGTAGAAGCGCTTGAGCAGCTGCTCGCGCTTCAAGGTGCCGGCGCCGACCTCGTCGAGCTCCTCCTCCATCTGCGCCGTGAAGTTCGGATCCATGATGTCGAGGTTCGACCGGACGAGGCCGTCGACCACGAACTTCCCGAGGAGCGACGGCTGGAACGCGCCGCCCTCCCGCTTCTCCACGTACGCGCGCTGCTGCACCTTGCTGATGATCTCGGCGTACGTCGACGGGCGGCCGATGCCGCGCTTCTCCAGCTCGCGCACCAGCGAGCCCTCGTTGTAGCGGGGCGGCGGCTGCGTGAACTTCTGGTCGGTGACGACCCCCGGCGGCGTCACGCCGAGCGCCTCGCCCTCCTTCATGTCGGGCAGGAGCGCCTCCGAGTCCTCCTCGGCCGCGGGCCCAGGCGCCGCCCGCTCCGCCTCGGCGGCGCTCGCCTCGGCGGGCGCAGGCGCGGCGCCACCGCCGCCGTCCGGCGCGGCGCCGGCGCTCTCCTCCTCGCCGGCGAACTCCTGCTGGCCCTCGGTCACCTGCAGCCAGCCGGCGAACTTCAGGATCCGCCCGCTCGCCCTCGCGAGGTAGCTCCGGTACGTGGGCGCCGCGATCGTCGGCGAGGCGTCGATCTCGACCGTCGTGCGGTCGTAGACCGCCGGGTTCATCTGCGAGGCGACGAAGCGGTTCCAGATGAGCTTGTACAGCTTGTACTGCTCGTCCTTGAGGTACTTCTTGATCGAGTCCGGGTGGATCTCGACGCTCGTCGGCCGGATCGCCTCGTGCGCGTCCTGCGCGTTCTTCTTCGACTTGTAGATGTTCGGGCGCTCGGGGACGAACTCCTTGCCCCACCGCTTCGCGACCACGCCGCGCACCTCGGCGATCGCGTCGTCGCTCACGCGCGTCGAGTCGGTACGCATGTACGTGATGAGGCCGACCGGGCCGCCGTCGCGCTTGAGGTCGATGCCCTCGTAGAGCGCCTGCGCGATCTGCATCGTCCGCTTGGCGCCGAAGTGCAGGTAGTTCGTCGCGTCCTGCTGGAGCTTGGACGTCGTGTACGGGGCGGGCGGGTTGCGCTTCTGCTCGCGCCGCGCGACCTTCGCCACCCGGTAGCCGGCCGTCTCGAGGTCGGCGCGCACCTTCGCGGCGACCTCGCCGTTCGTCACCTCGAGCTTCTTGCCGTCGGCGGAGGCGAGCTTCGCGACGAACGGCGCGCGCTGCGGCGGGCTCGCCGCGGTGAGGCCGACCGCGATGTTCCAGTACTCCTCCGGGACGAACGCCTCGACCTCGCGCTCGCGATCCACGATGAGCCGCAGCGCGACCGACTGCACCCGCCCCGCGGACAGGCCGAACGCGAGCTTCGACCACACGAGCGCCGAGACGTCGTAGCCGACGATGCGATCGAGCACGCGCCGCGCCCGCTGGGCGTCGTAGAGGTTCTCGTCGAGCTGGCGGGGGTTGTGGACGCCGTGGTCGACCCCCTTCTTCGTGATCTCGTGGAACTCCACCCGCGCCACCTTGAGCCTCGGGTTCTTGATCTCCTCCGAGATGTGGAACGCGATCGCCTCCCCCTCGCGATCGGGGTCGGTCGCCAGGAGCACCTCGTCCGCCCTCTTCGCGGCGGACTTCAGCTCCTCCAGCACCTTCTCCTTGCCCTCGATGACCTCGTAGGTCTCGGCAAAATCGTTCAGCACGTCGACGGCGTTCTGCTTCTTGGGCAGGTCCTTGACGTGCCCCTTCGAGGCGAACACCTCGTACCCGTTGCCGAGATACTTCTTGATGGTCTTCGCCTTCGCCGGCGACTCCACGATGACGAGCGTCTTGGCCATCACCACCTTCTGAGCAACGAGATATGGGCTTGTTGAGAGGATTGAAGGGCGCCCTTCGGTGCGGGGGAGGCCCCCCCGCGGAGGAGGCAGCCCCCCCGAAACCGCACTGGGCAGGGTGGGCCGACGTGCCCTTCAACGAAGAGCCCGCCGAAACAACCCGGCGGGCCCCTCTACTACTACGGCCTGGAGCGTCAACGTCAAGAGTGCCTCCACGGCGTGCCTGGGCGGAAGCCCCGTCCTCTCGCAGACCTCATCCACGTGCGCCGGGTGGGCGTCCAGGGCGTCGAGGACGACGCGCTCGGCCGCGCTCATCACCGGGATTTGCACGGTTTTCTCGGGCGAAACGCTCGCCCGCGGGGCGAAGGCCGCGTCGGGCAGCGGCAGGGTGCCGGCGGCGGGCGAGCTGTTGCGCAACGAACGCCGCGCCCGCCTGCGGGGCGGCGGCGCCGGCCCGCCGAGGACGTCGATCACGTCGGCGGCGCGCGTGATGGGGCGCGCGCCGGAGGCGAGCTCGAGCGCGCAGCCGACGCCGCGCGGGCTCCACGGGGCGTGGGGGACGACGCAGAGGTGGCGCCCGAGGCGGCGAGCCGCCGCAGCGGCGGAGCGGGCGCCGCTCTCGATGCCCGCCTCGACCACGACGGTCGCGAGGGTGAGCGCGGCGAGGACCGCGTTGCGCTGGAGGAACAGCCCCGGCAGCGGCGGCGTGTCGTCGGGGACGCGCGCGAGCAGCGCGCCGCCCGCGGCGACGACGCGATCGAAGAGCGCCGCGTGCTCCCGCGGGTAGGGGTGCGCGTGGCCGCCGCCGCTGACGACCACGGTCGGCGCGCGCGCAGCGAGCGCGCCCTCGTGCGCGGCCGCGTCGACGCCGCGCGCGCCGCCCGACCAGATCGAGAAGCCCGCCTCGCCGAGCGACGCGGCGAGCTCGCGGGTGAACCGGAGCGCCTCGTCGCTCGCGGCGCGCGTCCCGACGATCGCGACGCCCGGGCGCGACGGGAGCGCGCCGCGCAGGTAGAGCGTCGGCGGCGCGGCCTCGGACTCGGTCACGAGGGCCCAGAGCGGCGCGGGGTAGGTTGGATCTGCGGGCAGGATCTCGATCGACGCCATACGCGGCGTGTCGACCGGCGCCCGGGACGAGTTGCGCAAAATGAGGAGCGCGCGCGGTCCCGCGCGTCGCGGGCCGCCGCGGCGCTACTGGAGCGGCGCGGCGCCCGGCGGCGCCGCGCTGGGGGACGGCGCGCCCGGCGGCGCGGCGCTCGGCGGCGCCGTGTCGGGCGGGGTCGCGCCGGGCGGCGCCGCGCCGGGAGGAGCGGCCGGGCGCGGGCCGCGGTAGGCCTGCACGAGCACGACGCCCGCGCCGCGCCGCACCTGCGCGTGCAGGCTCACGGCGAGCGGCGCGTCGCCGGGCAGGGTGAAGCACGCGCCCCGGCCGCCGATCACCGCGATCGGCCCGCTGTCCGCGTCCTGGGCGACGATCTCGAGCGAAGGCGGCGCGCCCTTCGTGACGAAGAGGTCGACCTCGATCACGCCGAGCCCGCCCTGCGCGATGAACACCGCGCACGCCTCCGGCGCGACGCGCACCGGGATCGCGGCGCTCTCCCCCTCCCCGATCGCGAGCGATACGACGTCGCCCTGCGGCGTCATCCCCCTCGCCTCGCCGCGCGCCGTGTTGGCGAGCGCGAGCGCGGTCACGCGCGGCGCCGGCGCGCTC
>JAICEP010000314.1 GCA_025924095.1 Sorangium sp. | reverse complement strand
GCGGCCGCAGCGGCCTCGGGCGCCGCGCCGCCGCGCGCCGCGCCGCCGCGCACCGCGACCCCGCGCGCCGCGACCCCGCGCGCCGGGGGGTTGAGCCAGGGTCACGTGGAGAGGCTCCTCGACCAGCGTGAGTGAGCCGGGAACATGAAGCGAGGGCTCTCGTTCCTCGGCCCCGGCGTGCTGCTCGGGGCCGTCGCGCTGTCGGGCGCGGCGTCCGCGCAGCGCGCGCAAGGCGCGGTCAAGCCCGTGGCCGAGGTGCTCTTTCGACAGGGGCGCGACCTCTTCAAGGAAGGGAAGTACCCCGAGGCCTGCGACAAGTTCGAGGAGAGCCAGCGCATCGAGCCGAAGCCCGGGACGCTCCTCAACCTCGCCGTCTGTCACGAGAAGGTGGGGAAGCTCGCGACCGCCTGGGCCGAGCTGAGCTCGGTGGAGGAGGTCGCGCGGCGCGAAGGCCGGAAGGACCGCGAGGGCTTCGCGCGCGCGCAGCGCGAGGCGCTGGAGAAGCGGCTCGCGCGGCTCGAGGTCAGGATGGCTGCGCCGCCCGCGAGCCTGCGCCTCACCCTCGACGGCGAGCCGCTGAACGGCGCTGCCCTGAACGCGCCGTTCCCCATCGATCCAGGCCAGCACCGCGTCGCCGCCGCGGCGCCGGGGAAGAGGGCGTGGTCGACCGACGTCGAGGTGCCGCCCGAGCGCGCCACGATCGTCGTCACCGTCCCGGCGCTGGAGGACGCGCCCCCCGCTGCGCTGGGTCCCGCTGGCGCGCCGCCGGGCGCGCTGGCGCCGCGCGCGGCGGGGCCGGCGCCCGCGCCGAAGCCGCCGGCGGGGAGCGCCGGGACGGTGCTGATGGCCACGGGGTTCAGCGTCGGCGCGGTCGGCCTGGTGGTCGGGGCCGTCGCGGGCGCGCTCACGCTCTCGAAGTCCGGGGCGCTCGCCGAGGCGTGTCCGGACGACCGCTGCCCTCCGAGCCGGCGCGGCGAGCTCAGCACGGCCAACACGCTGGCCAACGTCTCCAACGCCGGCTTCGCGGTCCTCGCCGTCGGCGCTGGCGTCGGCGTCGCCGGCCTGCTGATGCTGCCACCCCGGGGCCCGACGGCGGGCTCGCGCGCGGCGCTGACCCCGGTGCTCGGGCCTGGAGGGATAGGCCTGCAAACCACCTTCTGATGGCTGGAAATCGGCGGTGGAACTGCGAACGACGCGTGGTCACGTCGCGCTGAACGTCGGGGGAGGAGAGGGCCAGCGGAGCGCAGCTCAGGGGAGCCGCGGGCGCGGCAGGGCGCGGCCCTTGCCCGGGTCGTGCAGGGCCTCGCGCATGCGCGCGATCGCGCGATCGTGCTCGGACGACGACGCCCCGGGCGCGCGCCGCTCCGCGCTCGGATCGCCCTCCCAGGCGTCCTCCGTGCCGAGGTAGGCGGCGCTCAGGCCCGGATCGACGCTGAATTCCAGGGGCAGGACCTGCTCCGTGCACGACGTGTCCAGCGTCGCCTCGGGATCGGCGAGGAACTGGAGCAAGAGCTCCCGGTCGCACGAGCCGCCCATGAGGTCGGTCGGGCTCTCGAGGCCGTGGGGCGCCCGCGGCACCATCACGAAGGTCTGGTTCGGGCCGGCGAAGTGGCGCTCGACGGCCTCCGGTATCGCGCTCGGGATGAAGTCGAGCTCCCCGTGGAGGAGCAGCAGGGGCACGCTCGTCGTGGCCCACTGCCCTGCGTACGCGTCGGGGGTGTAGCGCGGCCAGCTCTCGCGGATCGCGGCGGCGTCGTCCGTCAGCCCGATGACCACGTTGGCCTGGGCGAGAAACTCCTGCGTCTCGGACACGGACGGAGGCGGGTCGGCCCAGAGCTCCGACAGCATGATGTTGTTGCGGAGCACCGGCGAGAAGAACCGCAGGCTCGCCGGGAGCGGCTCGGGGAGAGGCGCGAGCAGGAGCCCCGCGAGGTGCGCGAACACGGCGACGTCGGCGGGAGAGCACCGGTCCAGCCGGTAGATCAGCGCGGGGATGAGCGGCCGCGGCGCCCATTGATAGAGGATCTGCGCGAACCATGTCTGGAAGAGCTGCCGGTCATAGCCGAGCGCGGCCACCTCCGGGCAGGCCCCTTCCTCGAACGCGTCGAGGGTCCCGGTCATCGTCGCCCACGGGTCGGGGCCGAGTTTGTCCGAGCAGGACGGGTCGGCGCCGCAGAGGTCCATGACCCGCTGGCCGAGGTCGTTGAGCCAGACATCGATATCCGACAGGTGCGAGTTGACGGCCAGCCCGGCGAGCGACGCGCCTGTCGGCTGGTCGGGGTAGAGCTGGAGATAGCGGTGACCCCAGATCGTGCCGTAAGAGACGCCGAAGACGATGACCTCGCCGCCCGGGGCGCGCGTCCGCTCGATGATCTCGCCGACGTCGCGCGCGGCGTTCGTGACGGTGAAGCCCTGGATGTCGTCGCCCAGCTCGGCCTTGATCGCCGGCAGACAGGCGGTCATCTCGGCGTCGGTGAGGTAGCTCCCGGCCTCGCTCTCCGGCGTCTCCCCGTCCGCGCAGCCGAGGCGATTCGAGCGGCCCGTGCCGCGGTGGTCCGGCATGTACAGGTCGAGCGTCGGATCGACGCCGGCGAGGAGCTGCACCAAGGGCTCGAAATCGGCGCCTGAGGCCCCCGGCCCGCCGTTCAGGAGCCAGAGCTGCCCGCGGCTCGGCTGGGTCGCGGCGAGCTTCCGCTTGACGAAGAAGGTGATGGCCTTGCCTTCCGGCTGGTCCCAGTGGAGCGGGACGGGGATCTCGGCGCACTCGGCGTCCTCGCCGGTGCCGTCGGTGATGAGCGGGCAGGGCGTCCACGCGATGGCGTCGCCGCTGCCGCCGCTGCCGCCGCCGCCGCCGCCGCCGTTGCCGCCGCCGCCGTTGCCGCCGCCGTTGCCGCCATGGCCGCCGTCGCCCCCGTTGCCACCGCTGCTGCCCGTCGAGGAGCTCGACGACGCCGTTCCACCGGGATCCGTCTCGTCACCGCATCCCAGCATGCCCTGGGCAAGCAAGATGACCATCGCTCCGCAAGCCAGATTCGCTCTCATGCTCGACACTCCTGAAGAATGGATACAGCCCCGCACGTCACGTGAAGGGCAACCGTCAACTTCGCGGCACGCCGCTCCGCACCCGCGCGCTCGACGACGCTCTCCGCGACGCCGTCGATGCCCGGCTGCGCTGGCCTCGAGTCAGCGCTTCTCGCCCCCCTCCCGCCGGATCCCGAGCTTCCGCATCTTGCTTTGCAGCGTCGTCGGCTTCAGCCCGAGCGTCGCGGCCGCCCCGTCCTCCCCGTAGATCTTCCCGCCCGAGGCCCGCAGCGCCTCCTCGATGCAGCGCTGCGCCGCCTCCCTGTACGTCATCGCGCGCCCCGCCGCGCGGGGCGCCGCGGCGAGCGGCGCGGACAGGATGAGCTCGTCCCCGGTCGACATCACCATCGACCGCTCGATCACGTTCTCCAGCTCCCGCACGTTGCCCGGCCAGTCGTGCGCCCGCAGCCGCGCCATCGCCTCCGCGCTCACCCGCGGCGGCGGCCGGCCGAAGCTCGCCGCGACCTTCTCCACGATGACCCGCGTGAGGGGCTCCAGGTCCTCGGGCCGCTCCCGCAGCGGGGGGACGACGATAGGAAACACCTGCAGCCGGTAATAGAGGTCCTCACGGAACGCCCCGCTCGCCACCATGGCCTCGAGCGGCCGGTGCGTCGCGGCGATCACCCGCACCGAGACGCGCACCGCGCCCTCGCCGCCGACGCGCTCGATCTCGCCCTCCTGGAGCACGCGCAGGAGCTTCGCCTGCGCCGCCTTGGGCAGCTCGCCGACCTCGTCGAGCAGCAGCGTCCCGCCGTTGGCGCGCTCGAACATCCCGTGGTGCCGCGCCGCGGCGCCGGTGAACGCGCCGCGCTCGTGGCCGAAGAGCGCGCTCTCGACGAGCCCCTCGGGCAGCGCGCCGCAGTTCACCGCGAGGAACGCCCGCTCCGCGCGGCGCGAGAGCGCGTGGATGCGGCGCGCGATCACCTCCTTGCCGGTGCCCGTCTCCCCGCGCACAAGCACGGTCGTGTCCTGCCGCGCGACGAGCGGCACCATCTCCTGGAAGATCGCCCGCATCGCCGGGCCCGCCGCGACCACCTCGCGGGGCAGCGCGACGCGGTCGAGCTCCTCCTGGAGCGCCCGCTTCTCGCCCTGCGCGCGGCGCGCGATCGCCGCGACGCGCCCGAGGACCTGCACCTGCCGGAGCGCCACGGCGAGCAGGCGGCCCAGCGCCTCGAGCAGGGCGGGCGAGAGCTCGAGCGTCGCGCCCTCGCCGAGCGCCATCGTGGCGCAGCCGACGGCGCCCTCCGCGTCGCGGAGCGCGAAGACGGCGAGCGTCTCGCCGCCCGCCTCGCGCCGGATCTCCGGCGCGCCCGGCGCGGCCGCGCCGCGGCGGAGATCGAGCCGCCGGAGCGGGAGGTGGCGCGCGAGCACGGCGCTCACCGCGGGGACGAGCGTCGCCTCCGTGTGCGCGCGCGCCGAGGCCTCGCCGAGGTCGGCGAGCAGGAGAACGGCGCGATCGGCGGGGGCGGTCATCGTGCGCGGAGCGAGGCCACCGAAATGGCGTTGCGCGGCACCGTAGGGGCGTTGCCGGGGCAGCACAAGGCCAGCGCGGGCCCGGGAAAGGGCCGCTCGGGCCGCGGGTACGCGCCGTGCACCAAGCAGGGAGAGAGAGCGCGGACGACCGTGCCGCGGAAAGGACCCTTCATGGCCTATGTCATCGCCGAGCCCTGTATCGCCACATGCGACACCGCGTGCGTCTCCGTCTGCCCCGTCGAGTGCATCCACGGCCCGCTCCCGATCGACGAGATCGCGCGCATCCCCGAAGAAGAGCGGACGACGCGCCTTGCGCGCCTCCAGCTCTACATCGATCCCGAGTCGTGCATCTCCTGCGGCGCCTGCGAGGGCGAGTGCCCGGTGAACGCCATCTTCGATGAGGACGAGCTGCCGGCCGAGTGGGGACATTACCGGGAGATCAACGCCCGCTTCTTCGCGGAGCGCGCCTGAGGCGCCGGTCGAGCTCCTCGGGACGGCGCGCGCCTCGCGCGCCTCGCGCGAGCGAACGGGCGATACGACAGGATCGATGAGTCCATGTAGCCGTGTCCGGGGTTCGGCGGAGAGCGCACCTCGCAGAGCCCGACGGGCGCGGGCAGCGCGCACGAGCCTGCCGGCGCTCCTGTCGGGGGGATTCGCAGCTCCCTGAGAGCAATCCTGTCGACTGTATGCGGCGCTTGACCTCGTGAGGACATCACCGCGTCGAGGAGGCTTGACTTTCGGCCCCGGTTCACCTTCCTCTACCCATGCGACAACCCCATGCTCGCCGCTTCGAGCCGGATGACTTGCTGTCCTTCAAGCTCGTCTCCGAGATGGTCCTCTCGCACGACGGCCGCTGGATCGTCTACGTCCTGGAGGAGATCGACGCCGAGGCAGATACCTATGTCTCCAACCTGTGGCTCATCCCCGCGAGCGGAGGCGCTCCCTGGCAGATCACGTTCGGCTCCGACACGAACGAGAGCCCCCGCTTCTCTCCCGACTCCTCTCGGATCGCCTTCCTCTCGGATCGCGACGGCGGCCCCGCGCAGCTCTATGTGATCCGGCTCGACGGCGGCGAGGCGAGGCGGCTGACCGACCTCGAGTCGGGCGCCGGTCTTCCCGCCTGGTCGCCTGACGGCGCTGCCCTGGTCTTCTCGGCGAAGGTCGCCTCCGACGTGCCGCCCGGGGCTCCCCGGGTGGTGACACAGGCCCTGTACAAGAGCGACGGGGAAGGATACGTGCTGGACCACCGGACGCACCTCTTCATCGTCCCTGCCGGGGGAGGCGAGGCGCGGCAGATCACGCGTGGCGACGCGAACGAGAGCGACCCGGCGTGGTCGCCCGACGGGCGCCTCGTCGCGTTCAGCCGGACGCGGACGGGCCCTCGTGAGGCCCACTGGAGCGATCTCTGGGTGATGGCGCCGTCGGGCGAAGGGCTCCGGCAGGTGACCCGCAGCTGCCCGCTCGCCACCATGCCCTCCTGGTCGCCTGACGGCCGCGCCCTCGCCTTCTACAGCCCGCGCGAGGATGGCGCCTCGCGACAGCACGTCTGGGTCGCCGACGCGCGGGGTGAGGCGGAGCCGCGCATGATCACCTCGGAGGAAACGGAGGTCGCGAGCTTCCCGCTCGGCAAGCTGATGCCCCCGGCGTGGTCCGCGGACGGCCATGAGCTCGCCGTGGTGCTCGCGAACGAGAGCACCTCGGAGGTGGCGCTGATCTCGGTCGAGCAGCGCACGCTCCGCAAGGCCATCTCGGATGATCGGCAGATCACGCAGATCAGCGCGGCGCCCGGCGCCGGCACCATCGCGTTCCTGTGGAGCACCATGCGCCTTTGCGGCCTGCTCGGGAGCGCTCGCTGGGACGGCTCGGAGTCGCGGCTCCTCGTCGACGTCAACGACGCGTGGGGGGAGAACCGCGTGTGGCCCGACGTCTCGCTGCGGGAGTTCCGCGGCGCCTCGGGCATGAAGAACGTCGGCCTGCTGATGCTGCCGCCGGGCCGCGAGGGGGAGCCCGTGCCGCTGCTCGTCCATGTGCACGGGGGCCCGCACGCCTATGTGGAGTTCGGCTTCACGTACCGGCCGTACTGGTATGTGCTGCTGTCCCGCGGGTGGGCCGTCCTGTCCTTGAACCCGGTCGGCTCGGGCGGGTACGGAAAGGAGTTCGCCGATCGCCTGCGGGGGCGCTGGGGCGAGCGCGACCTGCCGGAGCACCTCGCCGCCATCGACGAGCTGGTCGCCGAGGGCACGGTCGACGGCGATCGCATCGCCATCGCGGGCAAGTCGTACGGTGGGTTCATGGCGGCCTGGGCGATCGGCAAGACGAAGCGCTTCCGCGCCTCCGTCTCGAGCGCGCCGGTGGCGAACCTCGAATCCCACTACGGGACGTCCGACACCGGCTACTACGTCGATCCGCACGATATGCGAGGAGAGCCGTTCGACAGGCGAGAGCTCTACCGCAAGCTCTCGCCGGTGTCCTGGGCCGGGGAAGCCACGACGCCCACCCTGATCCTGTGCGGCGAGGACGACCATCGCTGCCCCATCGGCCAGTCGGAAGAGCTCTTTGCGGCGCTCGTGCGATCGGGCAAGGCGCCCGTCGAGTTCATCCGCTTTCCAGGCGGCGACCACCACCTCGCCGAGCGCGGCAAGCCGAGCCACCGGGTGTTCTACAGCCACCGCCTCATCGAGTGGGTCGAGCGCTACTGCGCGAAGGAGCGCCCTCCGGAGCGGGCCTGACCGCGGCTCGGGAGCGGCGGATATCGACGCGAATACCGACGCGAATACCGAACAGAAGAGGCGGAGGTGGGGCTACGGGACCTTGACAGCCCGGGCACGCCCGGATTTCATGCTCCTCCCTTCCTCGTGATCCGCCCCCCTGTCACCTTCCGAGCGCGCGCGATGTTCATCGGGCTCGCCAGCATGGCGCTCGCGTGCATGGCGCCGGCCGGCCCGAAGGGCGTTCTTCCCTTCCTCGCGTCTCCGGCGGGCCTGGGCATCGCCGCATTGGCGCTCATGGCGCTGGGGACGTCGATCGAGGAGCTCGGCACGATCCGGCGCATCCGGTTCGGCCTGGGCCTTTGCGTCGTGGCCGCCGCGCTCGTCGCGGCCGGCGGTCTGTGGGGGGCTGCGCTCGCCGCGCTCGACGTGTCGATCGCCTGGCCTGTCTGGCTCCTCTACGGCGCCGGCGCGCTCGGCGTCGCCCTCGCGCTCGGGCGCGACATCGCCGTCTTCCGCGATCCCCGTCACGGTCAATCCGTCCGTCTGGAGGCGATCTCGGCAGATGCCGTTCGTCTCACCGCCAACGGGGTTCCGGTCACCATCCCCGCCGCCCTGATTCGCGACGTGACCCTCGCCACAAGCCCTGAAGGGCGAGGCGTCTTCGTCCTCCTTGGCAGCCGGGACAAGGTGATCGGCGACGCGCGCGCGCTGCCCTGGGTCGCCGCCCAGCGGGACGGCGACACGCTTCTCTTGACCGAGCACCAGGCGGCGCTCGACGCGGAGCTGCTCGCCGCGCGGCTGCTCGAGGCGGCGTCCGCCGGCGAAGGGGAGTATCGATGAAACCGAGCGACAACGCGGGCGGCGACACCCTGGAGATCCCGCTCCGCCGTCCCTACCGGGAGCTCCTCCTGGCCGGCTTCTTCTTCGCGGTCTGCGCGGCAGTCCTCGCCCACCGTGCCCGGGCGAACGACCGGGGCCTGATCCTGAACGGGATCATCCATTTCGAGCACGGGGGCGCCGACGTCTTCTACGCGGCGCTGGCGATCCTGTCCGGGGCCATGTGCGCGCTGGGGGTCCTCGGCGCCGCGCGCCTCGCCGCGCTGAAGGAGTTCCGGATCCTCCTTGGTCCTCGATCGATCACCTTTCCGTCGATGCATCCGTTCCGAGCTGCGCGGGAGGTCACCGTGCTGCTCGATCGCATCGAGGCCGTGGAGATGCAGCCCCCGGCCAGACCGGTCACGCTGGTGATCCGCGAGGACGACCGCGCCCACACCATCCCGCAGCGCTGGCTCACCGAGCGCTGGCCGGCCCAGGAGGTCGCCGGCGCGATCATCGCGCGGGTGCGGGAGGCGCAAGCGGGGCAGCGCGCCCGCGGGTAGCGCCCCCGCAGGTTGTGGGATCTCGGCGGCAGCGCGGTAGTAGGATGGGGCCCGATCGGAGGAGGCATCCATGAAGGCTGCGACAGCGCTGGTGAACGAGATCCGCGAAGAGCTCCGCAACATCGACGATCAGCTGAG
>JAICEP010000313.1 GCA_025924095.1 Sorangium sp. | reverse complement strand
CGCTGCGGCCGTACCAGGTCGCCGCGCCGACGCGCACGACGCACTGGGCTGCCCGCGTGTACCGCCGGGACGCCTTCGCGACCGCCCGATCGTCCGGCGCAGACGCCGACGCGACGGCCGCGCCGAGGTCGTTCAGCGCCTTGTCGAGCGGGAGGCAGCCCTCCGGCGCGCGCGGCAGCTCGAGGGGGGGCGGGGCGTGACAGCAGCGGGCGCGCAGGGTGGCGAGGGTCGCCATGTCGTACCAGCCAAGCACGGCCCATTCCTTCGTCGCGTCCGAGACACCGTCGGCCCCGGCGGCGCTGACGAGCTGGCCCTTGAGCGCCGCGACGCCCTTCATCGGGTCGACCTCGGTGCAAAGGAACGACAGCTGGCCTGCGGTCGCGGCGTCGACGCTCTTGCTCGGGAAGAGCGGCATCGCGCAAGCAGCGAAGTCCGCCGTGACTGCAGCGTCCGCCGCTGCGCTCGCCGCGCCGGCGTCCACCGGATCTGGCGCCGTCGCGGTCGCGTCGTCCATGGCCGCATCGCCCGTGCCCTCGGCTGCCGGGGCGCTCGGCGCGGCGGGGGCGGGGGCGGCGCAGGCGGCGGGAGCGGCGTCCGATCCGGCAGGCAGGGCTGCAAGGGACGGCTGCGGCGGCGTGGCATCGCGGTGGCGCAGCCAGGACCAGGCCGCCGCGATGGCGCCCGCGAAGGCCACGGCGCACAGGGCCAGCGCGGCCACCCGGCGCGCCGCGGAGGGCGCCTTGCGGCGCGCGCCTGGTGGGAGTGCCGGGGCGCGCGGCGCATCGGGCACGCCGACGTGCGCAACGGCGCCGTCGGTCCGCAGCGCGGACGGATCAGGCAGCAACTCGTCGTCGATGGGCGCGAGCCGATCGCGGCCAGGACGCAGGCTCTCCGGTTCGTCTCCGCCGGCGGGCGGCGCCGGTGCGGGCGAGAGAGGCGGTCGTTCCGCGTGCGCGGGCGGGAGGGGCGACGGCTCCGTCAGTGCGTGCGCAAGGGGCGACGGCTCCGTCAGTGCGTGCGCAAGGGGCGACGGCTCCGTCAGTGCGTGCGCAAGGGGCGACGGCTCCGCCGCTGCGGTCGGTCGGGGTGGCTGTTCCGCGTGCGCGGGCGGGAAGGATGACTGCTCCGGCGGTGCGGTCGGGAGGGCCGGTTGCTCCGGCGGTGCGGGCGGAACAGCCGCCCCGGGCGGGCGGTGGGAGGTGTCTGCCCTCGGGGCGCCGGCGTGCCCCGGTGATGCGGCAGGCGAGGCCGCCGGCGCCTTCGAGGCGCGGTCTGGCGCCTCGGGGACCGGGGTGGTCGGCGTGCGGACCGTCGATCGGAGCCCCAGGGCCGAGAGCCCGTGGAGCGGCACCGGGGTCCGGCGCCCCGTGGAGCTCGCGCTGGTAGGCGGCAGCGAGCTCCCGCGCGGCGGCTGCGAACTGGAGCTCCCGCGCGGCGGGGAGCTCCCGCGCGGCGGCTGCGAGCTGGAGCTCCCACGCGGCGGGGAGCTCCCGCGCGGCGGCTGCGAGCTGGAGCTCCCGCGCGGCGGCGAGCTCTCGCGCGGTGGCGAGCTCCTGCGAGGCGGCGGCTGCGAGCTCGACGCGCCTCGCATGCCGCTGTTCGACGGGCGCGGCGCCGGCACGGTCCTCGCCGGCTCCACGACCGCGTGCTCATCGAGCGGCGGCAGCTCCCCCAGCCCGTCGCTCGGCCGCGCCGCCTCCAGCGCGCGACGGAGCGCTGCCACCTCGACGATCCGTTGCTCCGCGTCGCGCGCGAGCGCCTGCTCGAGGACGCGCCACAGCGCGTCGCCGGCGCCGCCCCGCGGCGTCACCCGCGGCGCGGCGCCGGCGCTCTGCTTGCGGCGGAGCTCCCGGTCGCTCTCGGCAGGGAAGGGGAGCGTCCCCGAGAGCGCCACGTACAGCGTGATCGCGAGCGCCCACGTGTCGTCCCGGCGCGACGGCCCCTCGCCCGCGGCGCGCTCCGGCGAGCGGTAGCTCACGAAGACCGGCGTCGCGAGCGGATCGGAGAGCCACCCCCGCGACGCGCATGGCTCGTCCTCCATGATCACGCACGCAGCCGACAGGCTGCCGTGCACGGTCCCGCGCGCGTGCAGGCTCTCGATCCGCTTGGCCAGACGGACGACCCAGCCCACCGCGTCCCGGTCCGGCAAAGGACCGGCACGCGCGATCCGCGCAGCGAGCGTCTCCATACGAGCGCGGCAGCCTAGTGCGGCGAAACGCTGCTGACCACCTTGTGGCTGTCCGCGCGGCGCGCCGGAGCACCGATCGCCGGTCGTCGGCCCGGCGGCGCCCCGGCAGCTCCGCCGTCAGCCTTCGATCACGTCGGCCATCGTGTACCGGCCGGGCGGCTTGCCGTGCAGGTGCCACGCCGCGCGCAGCGCGCCGCGCGCGAAGAGGTCGCGGTTCGTGGCGCGGTGCGTGAGCTCGATGCGCTCGCCGGGGCCGAGCAGGTGGACCGTGTGGTCGCCGATGACGTCTCCGCCGCGCACGGCGAAGATCCCGAGCTCGTTCGCCTTCCGGGGACCGGCGTTGCCCTCGCGGCCGTGCACGTCGGCGAGCGCCGTGGCCGCCTCGCCGGCCCCGCCGCGGGCCGCGCGCACCGCGTCGGCGAGCCGCACGGCCGTGCCGCTCGGGGCGTCCACCTTGGCGCGATGGTGCACCTCGACGATCTCGACGTCGTAGCCGGGCCCGAGCCGGCGCGCCGCGCTCGCCGCGATCTCCGCGAGCACGTGGATGCCGATGCTCGTGTTCGGCGACCAGAGGACCGGGACGTGCTGCGCCGTCTCGTCGAGGAGCCGCTCGCACGTGCTGTCGAGCCGCGTCGTGCCGCTGACCACGGCGACCTTGGCTCGCATCGCGAGGTGCAGGAGCCGGGGGAGCGCCTCGGGTCGCGAGAAGTCGATGACCACGTCCGCGCCGAGCAGCCCGGCGCTTGTGTCGTCGCTCATCGCGACGCCGATATTGCCCGTCCCCGCGAGCTCGCCGACGTCGCGGCCGACGCCGGAGGAGCCGCGCGACACGATCGCGCCCACGATCTGCGCGCGCTCGTTCGCGGCGAGCCGGACGATCGCCTGCCCCATCTTGCCGCTCGCGCCGTGGACAGCGACCTTCAGCAAGCGGGCCTCTTCTTCCCGGGCAGCCTCCATCAGCGCGCCCATCGTTACGCCTCGATGATCGCCGTTCGATTTCACGTCGCCTCGCGCCTCGCCTCGATCCGCTTCATCGCGTCGACGATCTGCTGCCGTGTCGCCTCGCCGGCCGGCGAGAGGGGCATCCGGACGGCGGGGCTCATGCGGCCCAGGGCGGCCAGCACGGCCTTGGCCGGGGAGGGGTTCGGCTCGAGGAACATGAGCCCGTGCAGCTCCAGCAGCGCGAGGTGAGCCGCCCGCGCGCCCGCGAGGTCGCCGGCCAGGAACCGCCGGGGCACCACGCTCGTCTCGCGCGGCAGCACGTTCGACGTGACGCTGATGACGCCCTGCGCGCCGAGCGCCATCATCGCGAGCGTCAGCGCGTCGTCGCCGCACAGGACCGTGAGCCGGTCGCCGAGGCGCCGCGCGAGCTCCTGGCAGCGGAGCACGTTGCCCGTGGCGTCCTTGATGGCGACGACGTTCGGCGCGGCGGCGCAGATGCGCTCGGTCGCCTCGGCGGAGAGATCGACCCCCGTTCGCCCCGGGATGTTGTAGAGCACGATCGGCCCCGAAATGGCCCTGGCCACGGCCAGCACGTGCTCGCGGAGCCCGTCCTGCGAGGGCTTGTTGTAGTACGGCATCACGATCATCACGGCGTCCGCGCCCGCGGTGAGCGCGGCGCGCGAGGCCTCGATCGTCTTCTTCGTCGAGAACGAGCCCGTCCCCGCGATCACCGGCACGCGGCCGTGCGCCGCCTCGACGACGCGCCGGATGACCGCGGTCGTCTCCGCTTCGCTCAGGGTCGGCGACTCGCCCGTGGTCCCGCACGGCACGAGCCCGCTGACGCCGCCCGCGATCTGCGCCTCGACGAGCGCATCCAGCGCTTCGAAGTCGACGGCTTCGCCATCGGGCGTGAAGGGCGTGACGAGGGCGGTGAACGTTCCCGATAAGGGGAGCTGCGTCATCAGACGACCATGATCGCCACCCGGGGGGCGCGTCAACAGGAGAGGACAGGTCCTCCGCGCGCTCCACCCTCTCCGCGGGTTCCTGCCCGGCGCGGCGCCGGTCGGACGCGACCGTGGACGCAATGCGGCGCCGGTCGGCGGAAGCCCGGAGCGGATGGCGTCGCGCGGGCCGGACGCCGCGAGCGGGGGATCTGCTAGCCTGCTTGGCGTGGCGCCTCGCTCCTTCGGGCGGTATGTCCGAGCGCGTCAGGTCCCGGAGAGGCACCGGCCATGGATCTCGCCCAGTACATCAAGAGCATCTCCAGCGCGGCCAATACCATCCTGGAAGGGATGGCGGTCACGTTCTCCCATCTGTTCCGGGAGCCCATCACCGTCCAGTATCCCGACAAGACGGATCGGCCCGTGAGCGAGATGCTCCCGCCGCGGTACCGCGGCTTCCTCGAGGTGCAGATGGACATCTGCACCGGCTGCAAGCGTTGCGAGCGCGCGTGCCCCATCGAGTGCATCGCGATCGACCTGGAGAAGGACCCGGCGACGAAGAAGCAGGCGATGAGCCGCTTCGACATCGACATGGGCAAATGCATGTACTGCGGCCTCTGCGTCGAGGCGTGCAAGAACGAGTCGACCGGCGCGATCCGGCATACCCGCGAGTTCGAGGGGGCGGCGCCGACGCTCGACCACCTCACCTTCCGCTTCATCCCCGAGGGGCTGGTCCCGCTGTACAAGGCGCCGAAGGACCTCGGCGAGGTGCCTGTCGGCGAGTACGGGCCTCACGCCCGCGAGGCCCGCGAGCGCGCCATGCGCGACAACCCCGCCGCGCTGGAGGAGCTGCGCGCCATCTGGCGCCGGGAGCGCGCCCGGAAGAAGGGCGCCGAGGACCCGGAGGCCGCGGGCGCGGAGGCCGCGGGCGGGGAGGCCGGAGCGGGCGCCTGAGCGAGGGCGTCGCGCATCGCGGGGGCGTCGCCCTTGAAGGGCGATGGGCAGCGGTCTAACGTCGCTGCCCTCACCACATGCCCTCCCTGAGTGCACTCGTCTTCCTCGGGCTTGCGGCGCTGACGCTCGGCTCCGCCGGGTTCGTGGCGTTCTCCAGGAACATCATCCACTCCGCGCTGGCCCTGCTCGGCACGTTCCTCGGCATTGCGGGGCTCTACGTCACGCTGTCGGCCGATTTCCTCGCGGCGACGCAGGTGCTCGTCTACGTCGGCGGCACGCTCGTCCTGATCCTCTTCGCCGTGATGCTCACGAGCCGCATCGCGGAGATGAAGGTCTCGAACCCGCGCGGCCGGCCCGTCGTGGCGTTCGTCCTGGTCACGGCAGTGCTCCTCGTGCTCGGCCGGGTGGCGACCCGGACCCCCTGGCCCGCCGAGGCCAGGCCGGCGATGCCGTCCACCGCCAAGCTCGGGCATGCGTTCCTCGGCGAGTACCTGCTCCCGTTCGAGCTCGGCTCGATCGTCCTGCTCGGCGCCATGATCGGCGCGGTCGTGCTCGCGCGCCGCGCCGTCCGGCGCGCCGGGGAGAAGGAGTAGGCGATGGAGGAGATCGGGCTCATCCATTACCTCAGCGTCGCCGCGGCGCTCTTCGGCCTCGGGCTGTTCACCGTCATGACGCGGAAGAACGCGGTGGGCATCCTCCTCGGCGTCGAGCTCATCCTCAACGCCGCCGCGCTGAACTTCGTCGCGTTCGAGCACTTCGTCGCGGGCGGCGTGTCGGGCCAGGTGTTCACGGTCTTCATCATCGTCCTCGCGGCGAGCGAGGCGGCGATCGCGCTGGCCATCGTGCTCCAGGTCTACCGCAACCACCGCAGCATCATGGCCGACCAGCTGACATCCCTGAAGAACTGACGCGAGAGAGGTCATCCGTGCGGAAGAGCGCGACGAGCGCGGCGGGCGCGACGGGCGCGGCGCGGCGCCCGGACCGGCTCGCGCCGCGTCGCACGCCGCGCGTTGCGCGTCACGCGTACGCCGACCGCACCGCCACCGACAGCGCCCACCGGATGCGCTCGACGCGCCCGCGTTCTGCCGCTCCAGGTGGAGCTCAATCCCACCGACAAGCAGGAAAAACCTGACCTTGCTAAGCCCCTGTGGACGACCCACGTTCGAACCATGCAGAACCTATCCAAGTCGGAGCTGGTGGGGTTCGTGGAGCTCGAGGTCGGCTCGCTTGCTGTGCAGGTGCCGATCCGCGCTGCAGAGGCGGCGACGGAGCTCCCCCTCGCATCGTTCGAGGCCGAGGGAGACAGTTGCGCCATCCTCGTGCGCGGCGATACGTCCTCCAAGGCGGTCGAGCTCGCGCTGCGACATGCGGCACAGGAGGCGGTCAAGCACCTCTCGAAGAAGCTGCTCAATTAGGGCGGTATGGTGCGCGGCGGGCTGCGGGACGTCGCTCCCGGGCAGCGCAGCCCTCCGGGGCGTGGATTCCTGCTCAGGGACGGCGCGGCACGTTCCTGCGGTCATCCGGCGCGCAGCGAGCCAGGAGCGGGCTCATGGTCGAGCCCACCCGGCCTGCGAAGCGCTGATGGATGCCCCGCCCACGTTGAGAGTCGCGGGAAGCAGGCGTGAGCGCTGGGAGCGCGCCCGGCCGATCACCCTGCCGCCCTCCTGCTCGGGACCGTCGCCTTCTTCGCCAGCTTCGTCCATCGTTTCTATCCCATTCAGCACTGGCTCTTCTGGCGGTACGCCGGCTACTGGCTCCTCTGCGGGCTGTGGGCGGCCGCCTGCGTCTCTGCGGGCCACCTGACGCTCAGGCTCGTTGTCGGCCGCTCCCTGCCGATCGTGGAGCAGCTCGCCACGAGCTTCGCCATCGGCGTCCTCGAGCTCGTCTTCCTCAGGAGCGTAGCCGGGCTCCAACGGGGCGCTCGCGCTCGGGCTGCTCGGCGTGGGCATGGTGTACTTCGTCATCCTCACGCCCCACAACGTCCTGTTCGACTCGCGCTGGAAGCACCTTGCCGCGCGGGCTCCTGTTCGACAAGGTCGAGCTCGCCGCGCACATGGAGTTCGTGGGGTTCCTCTGCACCCTCGTCGCCATCCAGGCTGCCGTGCGCAATTCGACATCTACCCGGCGTTCCAGTCCATCGCCCGCGCGCTCCCCGAGGGCGCGCGCGTGCTGCTGCACGACAACCACAACCACCTCGGGATCGGCGCCGAGACGCTGTCGGACTGGAACGGCTGGCAGTACGGCATCAGCTATGGTCGGCAGCGCGCGCCCCGCGAGGTCTGGGACCTCCTGAAGGGCATGGGGGTGACCCACGTGGCCTGGGATACCCAGGTCAGCATGGGGTGGGACACGGTCGCGGGAGATCTCATGTTCTTCGACTTCGCGCTCAAGCGCACCGTGAAGCACGCGAAGTACGGCGGGATGACGCTCGCCGAGATGGGTCCGCTCCCCGGACCCGCAAGCCCCGTTCCCCACCACCGTGGCCTATCTTGGGCTGCGGCAATGCCTACAAGTCAGGGCTCTACGAGCTCGGTGACCTGACGGTGCCTGTGTTCGGGCCGAACAACCGGGCGTTCCCGGCGCCCCGGCTGAGCGGTCCCCCTGCCGGCGAGAGCGCCGCGGCGCTGCTGGATCGGGCGGCGTTCGCCGTGGTCGAACCGAAGTGTCACTCGTTGCCCACCTCGGCCAGGCGCGACTTCACGCTCGCCGCCAAGCGGCACGTGATCCTGGGCGGGAAGAGGAGCTGGTTGAAGTAAGCGCACGCCTCCACGTGGAAATCGGCCGGCAGCGCGGAAGCTGCCGGCGGTGTACCGGCGGAAATGCTGCAGCGCGCGGGATGGTGCCAGCAGCCGAGCCCTCTCCTTCCTCAACCAGTCGCCGGAGGCCTCGGAGTATTGCTGGTATGCCGTCGTTTCAATCCGCTCTTCACTCTGCCTGCGGGGCCGATTCTTCCTGGGGAGGCGGCGCGGCCGGGGGCGGCAAATCTGCCGGTGACGTCCGCTCTTCCTCGGACGGCTCCGGGGGCGGCGTCGGGATCTCGATCGTCAGGTCGTCCACCTTGGCCGGCTCTTTCCGCGGCTTCTTCGGCGGCGGCGGGCGCCGCTTCCGCGGCGGCGGCGCCGTCGCGGCGGCGCTGGCCGAAGGCTGCGCAGTCGGGGCCGCCGACGCGGCGGGCGCCGTGGCGCTGGGCTGGGGCGCCGGCTCCTGCGGCGGCGCGGGCTCCGTCGCGACGGCGGGCGGTGGGGTCTCGCTCTCCGCTGCCGGTGTGCTCTGCGGCAGGCGCTGCGAGCGGAGGACCTGCCACGCGACGACGCCCGCGACAGCGACCAGCACGATAGCTGTCCAGCGAACGCGCCGGCGCCGGCGCGAGCCAGGGTCGAACTCCGGAAGCTCGCCCTCATGCGCCAGCCCGCTCACGCTGGAGGCCTTCATCCAGTGTTCCGGCGTCTGGCCGGAGGGCACGGCGCGATCCGGCGAGGCAGCGGCCGGCGCGACCGGCTGATCGAGCGAACGCGGCGCGCGCAGCGAGGCGGGGGGCGCGGCGGCCACGGCCGTGGCTGCCTCGCCGGCGGCTCGTCCGGCGCCGTCGCGGGGCTGCTCCGGCAGCTCGTGGCTCGGCGGCGCCTCGCGCTCGTACGCCGCTGGATGGGCCTCCGGCGGCGAGAGCGCGCGCGGCGTCTGCGCGGCGAGCGGCGGCTCGGCCGGCGCGCTCGGCGCGAGGGGCACGCCGCTCTCGGGCGTCGGCATTGCAGGCTCGGCCGGCGCGTG
>JAICEP010000312.1 GCA_025924095.1 Sorangium sp. | reverse complement strand
AGCCCGCCCTGGAGCGGCGCACCCTGATCGAGCGCGGGCAGGGCGAGGTCTGGGTCCTGCTCGCGAGCCCGTGCGGCGTCGCGGAGGAAGGGGTGTACGACGCGGGCGCGACGGCGCTCGCCGCGCTCGCCGCCGTGCAGACCCGGCGGCGCGAGCTCGACGTGACG
Organism: Sorangium sp.; assembly: GCA_025924095.1. GTDB lineage: Bacteria > Myxococcota_A > Polyangia > Polyangiales > Polyangiaceae > Sorangium. The sequence continues at coordinate 8,633 of JAICEP010000312.1, read as the reverse complement.
ATCGAGCCCTGGGTCACGGCGGACGCCGTCGGGGTCATCGCGCACGCGCCGTTCCGCGACGACCGCGAGACCGCGGCCGAGCTCGGGCGCCGCGTCGCGAGCGCCGCCGCGCGCACGGTCGCGGCGACGACGCCCGGCCCCGAGGCGCTCACGCTGGCGCGCGCCGCGGCGCTCGAGCACCTGGAGCGCCTCTCCGGCGGGCGGGCCGCGGCGCTCGAGGCCTTCGCCTCCGCGATCGCGCCCGACCACCCGTCCTGGATCGAGCCGTTCGGCGTCTGGGACCGGGTGGCGAGCGGCGCGCTCGAGACCGTGCAGCTCCGCTGGCAGGCGCTCGCGACCGGCCCGCTCCGGCTCGCCGTCCTCGCGAACGCCGACGCGTCGCAGGCGGCCGCCGCGGCGGAGGCCGCCGAGCGCTGGCTCTCGCCGCGGCTCGCGTCGCGCAGGTGCGCCTCACCGGACGGCGCGGTGGTGCCCCGGCTCGGTCACCACGACGCCCGCCTCCCGGCCGGGACGCCGCTCTCGCAGGCCGTCGTCGGCGCGCGGCTCCCGGCCGCGCGCGAGGCCACGACCACGGCCCGCGAGCTCGCGGAGCTCACGGTCGCCGCCCTCAACGGCGAAGGGGGCCTGCTCGCGGCCGCCCTCGGCGCGGCGGCCCATCCCGCGGCGGACGCCGCGGCCCCGAGGCGGCAGCTCACGGCCCGCGCGAGCGCGCGCGTCCTCGGCGGCACGCGCGCGGCGGCGCTCGCGGTCGAGATCCGGGCGCCGAGCGCGGAGCTCGACGAGGCCTCGGCCCGCGTGAAGGAGCTCCTCGCCGGCCTCGCGCAGCGGGTGACCGACGCCGACCTCGGCCGCGCCGAGACCCACGTCACCCGGCGAGATCGCGACGCGCTCGCGGAGCCCCGGCGCCGGCTCATCCACCTGTTCAACGGCCGCGCCCCCCGCACGCCGCCGGCGAAGGCCACGCTGGTCGCGTGGCGCGCCTTCCTGGCGGGCGCGCTCGGCGCGGACGCGATCGTGACCGTGGAGGCCCGGCCCGACTGATCACTCCTCGCTGTCGAAGTCGCCAGCGTCCTCGATCTCCGCCGTCCGCTCGGGGGGCGCCGCCTCGACGACCTCGTCCTCTGCGTCGGCCGCGACCTCGTCTTCGTCCTCATCCTCGTCGAGCGCGACCTCGTCCTCGTCCTCGTCCTCGTCCTCTTCGGGCTGGGTCAGCACCGGGAGCCGGCGCTTGCCGACCGGGCCCTCGTCGACGAACTCGCGCAGCGCCGACATGTCCTTCAGCGCCTCGAGCTTCGCGAGCGCCTTGACCTCGACCTGGCGGATCCGCTCGCGCGTCAGGTTCATGATCGCCCCCACGTCCTCGAGCGTGGTGCCGCCGCGATCCGCGACGTCGAGCGCGCATGTCTCGTTCATGTCCCAGACCTCGAGATCGGGGAAGTTGAGCTTGATGGCGCCCGTCCTGGCCGACACGTCGAGATAGAGGTGGTGCTGGCACGAGACGTACGGGCACGGCCTCGGGCCGTCGACGCACTCGGCGCGGGTCCGCGGCTTGTAGTAATCGGTCTCCGGGTACAGCATCCGGCCGATCTCTAGCTCGCGCTTGGTCATGCGCTTGACGCTGATCGTCCGCGCCCGGATCTCGCGCTTCCTCCGGGACCTGCGCTGCTCGCGCGTGATGGGGTTTCCCGGCGCCGCGGGGTCGACCTGGAGCGCGAGGGCGCCCTCCACGACTGGCTCACTGGAGCCCGCCGGTTCGCAGTCACCCCCCGCCGCATCCGCTCCGTCCAGGCCGAAGATCTCGAGCTCGCTGTCAGACACCGTCGCCATGCGCTGCCTCCGTTTGGTAGCGTCTCCGCTCTCAAGCGCGCGCGTCTCCCCACGCGCCCGAGTCCCAGCTCGAGCGCAAAGAGATCCCGCTCCTTGCCCGACGTAACGCCGGATGCCGTCCCTAAAAAATCGCGACGAAACGAGCCGTGCTCGTCCCGTCGATCGCGTCAAACCCAGGCGGGGCCGCGCTCGCGGCCCCATTCACTTCACGAAGACGAGAGATCCTGCGACTCGGCCCCTCAAGAGGATGCCGCCTGTTTCGTGAGCCGCGCTTGCGCCATCAAGCGCTCTTCTATCAACGACAGCTTCGCGACGAGCTCCCGCGCGAGCGTCTCCGCGCTCGCGAGGTCCAGGGCGATCGCCCTGCCGCTCGTCTCGCTCCGCCTCTCCTTGGCGGCGTCCCTGAGCGCATTGAAGACCTTGGTCATCGTGCGCTCGAGCTCCTCGATATCACCTCTCACGAACAGGAATTCACGCTGGATCTCTTCGATGGTGTAGTCCTGGGCCATCATCTCTTTGATGCGCTGAACCTGGCGGACTACCGTGGCCGGATACATCCCCTGTGAGCCCTGATGCTTGCCCTTGCGCCCCACCCGCACGCTGCGCGGGAGGAGGCCGAGCTGCACATATTTCCGGAGCGTCGCCTCGCTGAACTTGATGCCATGCGCCGCGAACAGCTCGAGGATATCGCTCGAGGTAATCCCTTGGGCGTGCTCCCGCTCGATGCGATTCAGCACGTCCTCGGGGATCCTTTGCACCGGTCCTCCCATCGATTGCCGGAGGCCCTACCCAACCGACGCGGGCGACTCTATTCCACTGAATGGAATACAGTCAATTGACGCGACCACGATTATTGTGTGGCTGTCGCGGGACGCGGTGCTTTCCCGGGGTTCTTGACATGCCTCGGACATTTTTCGTCCGTCGGCACCGGGGCTCGATCCGCTCCGCACATCGGGAAGCCGGGGGCGAGGCGGGAAAATTGCGACGCGGAGCGCAATGGGTGGGAGCAAGGAGGCGCCCGTCCCGCAGCGGGGCTCGTGGAGCGGCATGGCCCTTACCCTGACACACATCGGTCCTTTCAGACAAAAGGGCTGATAGTCTCGTCGCCACCATGGCCAAGGCCCTTGCCAGCGAGGGTCGGGGCGCGGCCTCACCCGCCGCCCCCCGACCCGTCGAGCGCGTCATCAGGGATGTCACCGCCCGGGGTGTCAGGATGCGGGTCCTGGTCGCCGGGGCCGGCAACGGCCCGGCGCTCCTCTTGATCCACAGCTTCCTCGTCAGCCACCTGGAGTTCGACGACGTGATCGACGCGCTGGCCCAGCGCTTCCACGTCATCGTCCCGGACCTGCCGGGGTTCGGCGAGAGCGAGAAGCCGAGCCCGGCGCGGTACGCCTACGGGATCGAGACGTTCGCCGAGGCGGTGGCCGATCTCATCGCCGCCTTCGGCGTGGGCCGGGCGCACCTCGTCGGCCACGCCATGGGCGCGGCCGTCGCCATCACGCTCGCGGCCGACCACCCGGAGCTCGTGCAGCGGCTCGTCCTGGAGGACGCGCTCTGTTACCCGTTCCCGATGAGCTTCCGGATGAAGCTCCCGCTCCTGCCGATCGTCGGCGGCATCGTCTTCAAGCAGCTCCACGGCCGCGGGATGTTCCGGTCGTTCTTCCGCGACAACGTGTTCCGCGCGGACGCGGCGGTGCCGCTGTCGCGCGTCGACCGGCACTACGACCTCTTCAACGCCCCCTCGGCGCGCGAGAGCGCCCACGCGGTCATGCGCGCGGTGCTCGACGCGCGCCCCGTCGTCGCGCGCCTCACGCGGATCACGGCGCCGACGCTCGTCGTGTGGGGGCGCGACGACCGCATCTTCCCGGCCGCGGGCGCGCAGCGGCTGGCGCGCGAGATCTCGGGCGCGATGCTCGAGATCATGGACGCCGGGCACTCGCCCCACGAGGAGCGGCCCGAGGAGTTCGTCGCGCTCGTGACGCAGTTCCTCGAAGGGAAGCGGTGACGGGGGCGGCGCGCTGGACCCGGCTCGCTCGCGACGCGGCGCGGGCGGGCGAGCGCGCGGGCCGGGCCCTCCTCGGCGAGGACGTGGCGCGGCGCTTCCTGAGCGACCGGTCGGCGCTGCTCGGCCTCGGGATCGTCGCGCTGCTCGCGCTGTTCGCCGCGGCGGGGCCGGCCGTCGTCGGCCACGACCCGAACGCGAGCGACTTCGGCCTGTCCCGCGACGCCTTCGGCGCGCCGCCCGGGCCGTCGGCCGCCCACTGGCTCGGGACGGACCCGCTCTTCCGCGACCTGCTCGCGCGCCTCGCCCACGGCGCGCGGCTCTCGCTCGCCATCGCGCTCTCGTCCACGGCCCTCGCCACGGGGCTCGGCGCGCTCGTCGGCGTCGCCGCCGGCATGGCCGCGGGCACGCGGGCGGACGCCCTCGACGGCGCGCTCATGCGGCTCGTCGACGTGATCCTCGCCCTGCCCTACCTCCTGTTCGTGACCGCGATCGGCGTCGCGGTGGGGCGCGCGGACGCGGGGACGATCCTGCTCGTCCTCGGCCTCACGGGGTGGACCGGGGCGGCGCGGGTCGTCCGGGCCAAGACGGTGGAGCTCGCGCAGCGCGACTTCGTGGCCTCCGCGCGCGCGCTCGGCGCGGGGCCGCTGCACGTCGTCCGGCGGCACGTCCTGCCGAACGTCGGCGGGACGCTGCTCGCGCTCGCGACGATCAACGCCGGGCAGATGATCCTCGCCGAGGCCGCCCTCAGCTACCTCGGCGTCGGCGTGCAGCCGCCGACCGCGACCTGGGGCCGCATGCTGCACGAGGCGGAGCCGTACCTCGGGGTGAAGCCGCTCCTGGTCGCGGCGCCGGGCTTCGCCATCCTGCTCGCCGTGCTCGGCTTCCACCGCGCGAGCGAGGGGCTCCGCGACGCGCTCGATCCCGCCGGCGCCGAGCTCCCGCGCGGCCGGCGCCTGCCCGTCGATCTGCTCGTCGCGGGCGCGGCGCTGCTCCTGCTCTCGGGCGGCTCGCCGCGCCGCGTGCGCCCTCCCCTCGGCGACGAGGCGGCCTCCGGCGCGCCGGTGCGGGGCGGGACCCTGCGCCTCGCGACCACGGTCAACGCCCGCACGCTCGACCCGTCGATCGCCTACGACGAGCTCTCGAGCGCCGTCGCCGAGCTCGTCTTCGCCCGCCTCGTCACGTGGGACCGGGACGGCCGCCTCACGCCCGAGCTCGCGCGCGCGATCGCGGTCGAGCGCGGCGGCCGGACGTACGTCTTCACGCTGCGCGAGGGCGTGCGGTTCCACGCCGGCGCGGAGCTCCGCGCCGCCGACCTGAAGCGCTCGATCGAGCGGACGCTCCACCCGGGGACGCCGAGCCCGGGCGCGAGCCAGTACGACATGATCGAGGGGTTCGCCGAGTTCCACGCGGGCGCGGCGCCGCACCTCGCGGGCGTGCGGGTGCTCGGCGATCACACCGTCGCGATCGATCTGCGCGCGCCGGACGCGACGTTCCTGCCCCGCATGACGCTCGCGTTCATGGCGCCGGTGTGCCCCTCGTCCGGCGCCGTGGTCGACGCTGCGCGCCCCCCGCCGCCGTGCGGCGCGGGCCCGTTCCGCGTCGCGCGGTGGGACCAGGACGGCAGCATCGGGCTCGCCCGGCACGAGGGGTACTTCCGCCCGGGCCTGCCGTACCTCGACGCGATCGAGTGGCAGACAGGGATGCGCGCGACGACCCAGCGCTACAAGTTCGAGGAGGGCGAGCTCGACTACCTGCGCGATCTGACGGCGATCGACGCGGCGACCTACCGCGCCGATCCCCGGTGGCAGGGGCGCATGCGCTGGGTGAACCGGAACCGGACCAACGCCGTCTTCCTCAACACCGAGCTCGCGCCGTTCGACCAGCTCGCCGTGCGGCGCGCGGTCGCGTTCGCCCTCGACCCCTCCGTGCTCGAGAAGGTGCGCCCTGATCTCGTCGCCCTCGACCGGGTGCTGCCGCCGTCGATCCCGGGCCCCCCGCGCGATGAGCCGATGCGGCGGCACGACCCCGCGCGCGCCCTCGCGCAGATGGCCGCGGCCGGCTATCCGTACGACCCGGCGACCGGGAAGGGCGGCTACCCGGGCGTCGTCGACTACATCGCGATCCCTGACACCCTGGAGCAGGCGATCGGCGAGATCGTCCAGCAGCAGCTCGCGACGATCGGCCTCCGCGTCCGCCTGCGGCTCGTCAGCTGGGCGACCTACCTCGCCGAGGCGTCGCGGCGCCGCGCCGTCCCCATGGGCTGGGTCGGATGGCAGGCCGATTTCCCCGACCCGGCGAGCGTCTTCGAGCCGACGCTCTCCACGCGCGCCATCCGCGACGAGGGCTCGCAGAACTACGCCTTCTTCAGCAGCGAGGAGCTCGATCGCACGCTCGACGCCGCCCACGCGGAGCAGGACCGCGCGCGGCGCCTCGCGCTCTACGCCCGCGCCGAGCGCGTCGTCCGCGATCTCGCGCCCTGGGTGCCCACGTACACGATGCGCCAGCTCGAGCTCTGGCACCCCTACCTGCGCGGCTACGAGCGCTCCGCCGTGATCCCGTGGCACTTCCACGAGGTCTGGCTCGACCCGTCCGCCCGGCCCGCGGCCGGCGGAGGGCCGCGCGCGGGCACGTCCCCCTCCGCCCGACCGCTCCGCGCGCTGCTCGCGCGCGCCGCCCTTCCGCGATGAGCCCCCCGCCCACGCGCCGCACCTCCTCGCCTCGATCGGGCCGCGCTCCCGCGATGGGCGCCGCGCTCGCGCACCTGCTCCGGCGCCTCGCGTGGGCGGCGATCCTGATCGCCGGGGTCACCGCCGTCTCGTTCGGGATCGCGTACCTCCTGCCCGGCGACCCGGCGCGGATGCTCGTCGGGCCGCAGGCCTCGGCGGCGGATCTCGATCGCGTACGGACGATCTACGCGCTGGACCGGCCGGTCCACGTGCAGTTCGCGCGCTTCGTCCGCCGGCTCGTCCACCTCGGCCCCGCGCGGGGCAACGGCGGCGCCGCTGTCCCGCCCGAGGGCGCGCGCGGCGATCCGGAGCACCGGAGCTGCGCGGCCGGGCCGCTCGGCGTGCACCTCGATCTCGGCTACAGCTTCCACTACCGCAAGCCGGTCGTCGATCTGCTGGAGGCGAAGGTGCCGCGCTCCGTCGAGCTCGCGCTGGCCGCGCTGGTGGTGCAGCTGGCGCTCGGCCTCGCGCTCGGGATCGTCGCGGCGGCCCGCCGCGGGACGGCCTGGGAGGACGCGGCGCTCGGCGCCACCCTGCTCGGCGCCAGCGCGCCGACCTTCGTGATCGGCCCGGCGCTGCAGTACGTGCTCGCCTACAAGCTCCGGCTCTTGCCGTACGACGGGTACGGCGCCACGGCGGCCGATCACCTGCGCTCGCTCGTCCTGCCGGCGCTGACGCTCGGCATCTTCGGCAGCGCCCTCTACGCGCGCATCGTCCGCGAGGAGCTCCGGACGCTGCTCCGTCAGGACTTCATCCGGACCGCGCGGGCCAAGGGTGCCTCTCGCCTGCGCGCGCTCGTCGTCCACGCGCTGCGCAACGCGCTGCTGCCGCTCGCCACGCTCGCCGCGCTCGACGTCGGCGCGCTCGCGGGCGGCGCGATCGTCACGGAGAAGCTCTTCCGCTGGCCGGGCGTCGGGAGCATGGCGGTCGAGGCGCTGCAGAACCGGGACGGCCCGCTCATCGTCGGGACGGTGCTCTTCGCCGCGGCCGCCATCGTGCTCGCCACCGTGGCGCTCGACCTCGCGGCCCTGGCCCTGGATCCCCGGCTCAGGTCGCGGTCGCGCTGAGCGCGCGCGGCCCGGGCGATCAGGGCATGCCGGCGAGCGCGCGGCACTCGGCGCCGAGCGGGGAGTCGGCCGCGGAGAGCTCGGCGCACTTGCGGAACGAGGCCCGGCCGCCGCGCCCCGCGGCCTGCTCCGCGGCGCCGCGCAGGTGCCACGCCGCGGCGCTCCCAGGCGAGGCGGCGGTGAGCTGCTGCGCGAGCTGCACCGCCTTGCCGGCCTGCCCCGACTCCAGGGCGCGCATCACGCGGGCCGAGAGGGACCCGCCCTCCTCGTCCGGCGCAGCGGGCGGTGACGCCGGGGCGCTCGGCGAGGCCGCCCGCGCCGGTGCGGCGGCGTGGCCCGCGGTCGACGATGTGCCCGGCGGCGCCGCCGGGACGGCGGGCGCGGGCGAGCCCTGCTGGACGGGCGCTCCGGCCGGCGCGACGGGGCTCGCCGCGGCTGGCCCGGCCGTCGCGGCCGACGCGAGGTCGGCCGGCTCGCTGGCCGAGGTGTCGGCCGGGGTCGCCGTGGAGAGCCCCGCGGCGGCGGTCGGCTCCGCCTCCGGCGCGGCCGGAGCCGCTTCGATCGCGGCGCCGGAGCTCTGCTGCTCCGCCTGCAGGGGCGCATCGACCGGAGCCGAGGGTACGGGGTGCCGCGTCTGGCTGATCAGCCAGACGCTGGCGGCTCCGATCGCGAGCGCCGTGACCAGGCCGGCGACGATCCGCGTGATGCGCGCCCGGCGCTCCTCCGGGCGGGATCGCCAGAGCGTGGCCTCGACCGCGCCGGCGGTTGTGTCGGTGTCCTCGGCGGAGGGATGCTCCTGCGTCAGGATCCGCTCGGGCGCGTCCACCCCTCCGCCGAGGAAGAAGCGCTCGCTCTCGCTGATCGGCCCGGGGTCGCTCGGGGGCGCGTGGTCCAGCGCCGCCGCGAGGCCCGCCGGCGGCGCCGCGGCAGCGTCGAACGAGCGCGCCTCCGCGGCCGTCGCTTCGCCGCGCAGCGCCTCGCGCGGGATGGTGACGGCCGGCGGCGCGT
>JAICEP010000311.1 GCA_025924095.1 Sorangium sp. | reverse complement strand
CGGCGTCGGCCCCATGACGATCGCCTCGCTGCTCGAGGCGACGCTGCGCGCGGCGGAAGCGCGGGTCGCGCAGCAGCGACCGTGACCGCTCGGGCGCCGGAGCCTCGCGGGCCCGTCGAGGCCCTCGCCCCTGCCGCGAGCGCCGCGGCGTTCGTGGCGCGCGAGACCGCCGTGGCCAGCCCGCCGCTCGTCCCCGAGGTGAGGCTCCACCTCGCGACCGAGGTCACGCCGCTCTGGCACGCGACCGAGGCGACGCTCGCGCGCGCGGGCGTGCCGCCGCCGTACTGGGCGTTCGCGTGGGCCGGCGGGCAGGCGCTCGCGCGGTACCTGCTCGATCACCCCGCCGCGGTCTCGGGCAAGCGCGTGCTCGACCTCGCCGCCGGCGGCGGCGTCGTCGCGATCGCCGCGGTCCGCGCCGGCGCGGCGCACGTCAGCGCCGCCGACATCGATCCGTTCGCCGCCGCCGCGCTCCAGCTGAACGCGGCCCTCAACGGCGTCGCCGTCGACGTCATCACGGAGGATCTCACGGCGAGCGCCGCGCGCGGCGCGTGGGACGTCATCGTGGCGGGCGACATCTTCTACGAGCGCGCGATGGTCGACCGGATGCTCCCCTGGCTGCGGCGTCAGGCCGCGGGGACGGCGGCCGTGCTCGTCGGGGATCCGGGGCGCGCCTACTGCCCCTCGGAAGGCGTCGAGGAGCTCGCGCGTTGCCTCGTCCCCACGTCGCTCGATCTGGAGGGGCGCGAGGTGCGCGAGGCGCGGGTGCTGCGGCTGCTGCCGCTCCCCCGGGCCGCCGAGCTGGACGCAACCCACGATGGAGAATAGGGGCGTTTCATGAGTCGATCGGCGATGGTCTTCACGGGCGTCCTGCTCGTCACCGGCTGCGGGCGCGGCGACGTGGCCCCCGCCTCCTCCTCATCGAGGACCGCGGCGGTGTCCCGCGGCGAGGACGGAGCTCAGCCGCCCCCGCCCGCCGCCCCAGCCTCCGGCCAGCCTGCGCCGCGCACGGCGGCCCCCGACGCAGCGGCCGACGCCGGAAGCCCCGGGGCCGCCAGGGAGGCGTCGGGCGACCCTCGCATCGATGAGATCCGGAAGAGATACGACGAGATCCAGGCGGACAAGGGGCTCAGCACGAGCGAGGTCCGCATGGCCTGCCCGGGTCGCGAGGGGAGCGCCGAGCTCCGGCTGCACCGGAAGAACAAGGATGTCTTGAGAGCGGAGCTGAAGGACCACGCCGCGGGAGACGCCGGGTCCACCTACCTCTTCTATTACGACAACGGACAGCTCATCTTCGCCCTGAACGACGCCGAGCCGTTCGGCGGGCTCACGGAGCTCCGCCTTCTGCAGCGCCGGTACTACTACCACCAGGGCAGCCCGATCCTCTGCATGAAGAAGAGCGTGCAGGGCCCCCCCGACAAGGTCGAATCCCTGCTGCACGAGGCGCCGAACGAGCGTGTCGACTGCTCCTTCGCGCCCAAGGTCCAGCGAATCGCGTCGGTCGCCCTGCGGGGCGCAGAGGCGATCGACGAGCTGAAGAAGCTGCTCTGCCCGCAGCCGCCCCGGCAGACCGGCGGGTAAGCCACGTCCGGCGGCGCGGCCCTCACGGGTCGCGAACGCCGTGCGTCGCTCTCCGCTCGAGGGCCACGCCGCCGGCGACCTCGGGGCCAGGAGCGGCCCCGTCCACGCCGAGCCGACCCGCGCTGAGCCAGCGCGGCCGCCCCCCGAGCGCCGGCGCGAGCGCCGGGTCGTTCGTCGTGAGCAGCGTCGCCTTCCCCTCGGCGCGGCGCTCCTCGATGAGGCCCAGCACCACGCGCGCGCCATCGGCGTCGAGCCCGTTCGTCGGCTCGTCGAGGACGAGCAGCCACGGGTCGCCCACCAGCGCGGTGAGCAGGAGCGCGCGCTTGCGCTGCCCGAACGAGAGCCCGGAGAGACGCTGTCGCCAGAACGACCCCGCGCCGACCCGGTCGATCCACGCGCGATCGAGCGGCGGCGCTTGCTTGAGCGCGCGCACGAGGGCGACGAGCTCGCAGACCTGCAGGTCCGGCAGCGCCTCGGTGGCGTCGGGCGCATACCCGAGGCGGCGCCGCGCCGCGACGCCGCCGCCGTGAATGGGATCGCCGCAGAGGACGACGGCGCCGCGATCGGGCTCCAGCAGCCCGGCGACGATCCGCAGCAAGGTCGATTTGCCGGCGCCGTTGCCGCCCATCACGACCGCCACGTCCGAAGGTCCGCAGCGGAGGTCGACGCCCGAGAGCACGTCCCTGCCCGCGAGCCGCTTGTGGATCCCCGTCGCTTCCAGCATCCCCCCACCCTTCTCTCTCATACCGCGGCGCCGCGCTCGCGGCGCGACGAGATCCAGCGCGCGCCGGCGGGCCCCGCGAGCAGCGCGGCCGCCGGAGCCCAGGCCGCGAGCGCGAGTTCGCCAAGCGCCCACGCGGACGCGGTCGCCGCCGCGACGGCGGCGAGCACCGAGAGGAGCACCCGGCTGCTGTCGCGCCCGTCCTGCCGCACGGACCAGCGCACGCAGCCGAGCGCAACCCCGGACAGGAGCAGCCCCGCGAGGCCCGCGCCGCCGAGCAGGCGCAGCGCCGCGAGGGGCGCCGCGCGGGTGAGCGCGCCGACCGCCGCCCCGTGCGCGAGCGCGAGGGCGACGAGCGGCGCGGCGACCGCCGCCGCCGCTGCGATCGCCCGGAGCGGGGCCGCCGCGCCGCACGCGTCGAGGAGCCACGTGATCCGCCGCTCCTCGCGCAGCACCGGACCGGAGAGGCCGGCGCCCAGGCAGAGCGCGACCGGCGCCAGCGCGACGAGCGATCCCTCGGCGAGCGGCGCGGCCCCGAGCGGTCCGTGGGTGCGGGCCCAGGCCGCCATGGCGAGCGCGCCGAGGGCGGTGAGCGCGAGGCCGCGCACCAGCACCGCGCGATGGCCGCGCAGGAGCGCCGCCAGGTAGGCGAGCGAGAGCGCGACGAGCCCGCCGCCGAGGACGGGCACGGCCGACGGGATCAGCGGGCGCTCGCGGCCGAGCGGGACCTCCGGCGCGCGGACGACGGCCGCGCGCAGCCCGAGGGCGAGCGCGGGCGCGGCGCACGCGAGCAGGATCGACGCCGGCGCCCCGAGCAGGATCGCGCCGGCGAGCAGCGAGAGGGCCGCGAGCTCGCGCGCGCCGCGCGGCCGGGCGAGGAGCATGCAATGGGCCGCGAGCGCGGCGACGCAGGCGGCGCTCGCGGCGAGCGCGCCGGCGCCGAACGCCCAGAGCACCACCCACGGGAGCTCGGCGACGGCGAGGAGCAGCGCATGCGCCGACAGCAGCAGGGGGCGCGGGACCGGCAGCGCGCGGAGGAAGAAGGTCGCCGGAGCGCGGAGCAGCGCGCGCGCCGCCGACGTCCCGACGAGCAGCCACGCCGCCCACAGCGCAAGCCGGAACGGGAGCGACTCGCCCGCGAGGCCGGTGAGCCGCGCAGGATCCATCCCGTTGCCGCCGAACACGACCGCCCCGACGAGGCCCAGCCCCATGTACAGCGGCATGGCGCGGGCGAAGGCGTCCTTGCCGGCCGTCGAGACAAGGACGCGCAGAACGAGGGCGAAGCGGCGCAGCACGTCGGGTGCAGGGTACAACCGGGCAGCGCCGTCCGGCGCAGCCTGTGTCGCGGAGAGCGCCGGAAGCGGTAGACTCGCCCGGGTGAGCCGGTCTCCCGGGCGCCGTGGCCCCGTCCCCTCGCAGCTCTCGCTGTTCGCTCCAGCGCCGGAGCCCGCCGCCGCCGAGGCGCCCGAGCTCGACGCGATGGCGGCGGTCCACGACGACGCCGCCCGCCTCGCGGCGCGGCTGCCGGCAGGGCTGCACCTCGGCACGAGCTCGTGGAGCTTCCCGGGCTGGCAGGGCCTCGTCTACGCCCGGCGGCGGAGCACGGAGGAGCTCGCGCGCGACGGCCTCGCCGAGTATGCGCGGCACCCGCTGCTCACGACCGTCGGCATCGACAGGAGCTTCTACGCCCCCATCCCCGACAGCGACTTCCTTCGTTATCGAGCGCAGCTGCCGGACGGCTTCCGCTGCGTGTCCAAGGCGCTGCACGCCGTCGTGTCCCAGACGCTCCAGCGCGCGCAGACGCCGCCGGACGAGGGCGAAGGTCGCGGCGCGCACCGCGCGCGCGTCGAGCCGAACCCGGACTTCCTGTCGGTCCCGCTCTTCCTGTCGCGCGTCGCCGCGCCGCTGCTCTCGGTCTTCCGGGCGCACGCGGGGCCGGTGCTGCTCGAGCTGCCCCCGATCGGCCCGCCCGACCGGCTCCCGCCGCGCGCCTTCTTCGAGCGGCTCGACGCCTTCCTCGGCGCGCTGCCGCGCGAGCTCGCCTGCGCCGTCGAGCTCAGGGAGCGCGCCTATTTCACCGGCGAGTACCGGGAGATCCTCGGCGCGCACGGCGTCGCCCACGCCTACAGCTACTGGCGCAACATGCCGTCTCCCGGCGCCCAGGCGGACGTGGTGCCCGTCTCGAACGCGCCGTTCGCGCTCGTCCGGCTCTCGCTCAAGCCCGGTCGCCGCTACGAGGCAGAGCTGCGGCGGTTCCACCCGTTCGACCGGATCGTCGAGCCCGATCCCGCCATGCGCGCGGAGGTCGCGCGGATCCTGTGCGAGGCCGCGGCGCTGCGCATCGAGAGCTTCGTGCTTGTGAACAACAAGGCCGAGGGCTCTGCCCCCCTGACCGTGCGCGCCATCGCCGAGGAGGTCGCCGCGGCGTGGCAGGGGCCCACCGCGCGCGCGGCGCGGTGAGGACAGGCTGGAAAGGGGCCCCGTGCGGGCGGCCTCGAGGCCGGCGCGGCGTGCTCCTCCGGATTCCGGCGCGCGAAAAGGCCTCTCCTCGTCGCGCCATCCGTGCAACACCTCGCGCGCGGCGGCCCCAGCGCCGGCCGCGGCAGCGGACGCGCACAGCGCTTGGAGGTGCCCAGTGAAACGCAGTGAAGCTCCGGCCCGCGCCGACGTCGTCATCGTCGGCGCCGGCCACAACGGACTCGTCGCCGCCGTCCTCCTCGCCCGCCGCGGGCTCGACGTGGTGGTGCTCGAGGAGAAGGACGCCGTGGGCGGCGCGGTGAAGACCGAGCACCCCTTCAAGAAGGCGCCGTCCCTCGGCGTCTCGAGCGGCGCCTACCTGCTCGGGCTCGCTCCGCCCGAGCTGCTCCGCGAGGTCGGCGTCACCCTTCCCCTGAGAAGGCGCGATCCGCACTACTTCCTCCCGACGACCGACAGGCGCTACCTGCTCTTCGGCTCGGACGAGGCCGCGATGAAGCGGCAGTTCCTCGAGTTCTTCTCCCAGGAAGACTGGGACGCGAACAGCGCCCTCCAGGCCGAGCTCGCCGCGCTCCGGGACGACATCGCCCCGACGTGGCTCGAGGAGCCGCTCTCCATCGAGGAGACCGCGGAGCGCTACGTGCGGCCCGCCCTCCGGCAGACGTTCGTGGCGCTCTGCCGGGGCACGATCTCGGACTACCTCGCGCGGTTCCCCTGGAAGAGCGATCTCCTCCAGGCGATGTACGCCGCGACCGACGCCTTCTCGGGGCTCGCGGGCGGCTTCGACACGCCCGGCACCGGGATGAACTTCCTCGTCCACAACATGTGCCGCCTCCCCGGCGCGGACGGGACCTGGATGATCGTCGAGGGCGGCATGGGCACCGTCACCCGCCTCTTCGCCGAGAAGGCGCGGGCCGAGGGCGCGAGGATCGTGACCGGCGCCCGCGTCGCGCAGATCGAGTCGTCCGGGGGCGCCGTCTCCGGCGTGCTCCTCGAGGACGGCGCGCGGATCGCCGCCGGGGCGGTCGTCTCGAACGCCGATCCGTTCCGCACCCGCGCGCTGGCCGGCAGCGCCGCGATCGGGGCGGCGCTGTCGACGCGGCTCGACGCGCTCGCGAGGGACGGCTCGACGCTCAAGGTCAACATGGCGCTGACCGGCCTGCCCAGGTTCACGTGCCTCCCGGAGGACCGCGGGCAGTTCGGTCCGACCATCCACCTCCTGCCGGACGAGGACGTCGTGATGGACGTGCTGCGCCAGGCCCACCGCGACGCGATGAGCGGTCGTCTCCCCGAGTTCCCCGCGATCGAGTGGTACTTCCACACGCCGATCGACCCGAGCCTGCGCGACGCCGAGGGGCACCACAACGCCGCGCTCTTCGTGCAGTGGGTGCCCTACGCGCTCGCGGACGGCGAGACGTGGGGCGAGGCCGCGCCGCGCTACGTGAAGCACCTTCTCTCGATCTGCGATCGCTTCGCGCCGGGGATGAGCGACCTCGTGCTGGACACGTTCACGCTGGCGCCGCCGGACATCGAGCGGCACTTCGGGATCACGCGGGGGCACATCCACCACATCGACAACGGCTTCGGCTTCGCCGATCGCGTGCCCTACCGGTTCGGGCTCGCCGGGCTCTACTCGTGCAGCGCCGGCACGCACCCGGCCGGGTCGGTGATCGGCGCGGCCGGGCACAACGCCGCCAGGGCCGCGCTCGCCGACCTCGGCAAGTAATTCGAGGAGTGATTCGAGCGGCGCGCCGTGCGAGCGCTCCCGGTCGTGGGCCGCCCCCGGCCGAGCGATCACCCGGTCGCGCGCACGACCCGTCCCTGCGTCGTCACCACCGCGCGCTCGCACGGCGCGCCGACGTCCACCCCGACGGCGACCCGCGCCCCCGGCCACACAACGCACCCGCGCAGCGCCCCGGCCCCCTCGACCCGCGCTCCGGCGCCGACGACGCTGCCCGTCACGTCCACGCCCTCGGCCACGGACGCCCCCGGGCCGACGTAGCTCGGCAGGCCGCGCTGCGAGAGCCAGCGCGCGCTGGCCGCGAGGTACGCGGCGATCGTGCCGATGTCATGCCACACGGCGGGCGCCGCGAACGTCGCGAGCGCGCGCCCCTCGCGCAGCCACGGCAGGTACACGTCCCCGACCATGCAGCCGCGCGGCGGCAGCCGCCGCCGGAGCGCCTCGCCGACGACCTGCACGCCCACGAAGTCGCCGCCCGCGACCTCCTCGCCGAAGCGCTCCCCGCGCAGCCGGACCACCTCGCCTCGGCCGCCGACGCCCACCGTCCCCTCCCCGACCGGCCGCGGCGCCACCGCGAGCGTCGCGGCCGCGTCGCGCCCGGCGTGCGCCGCGTGGAGCGCCGCCACGTCGAGGTCGATCAGGATGTCGCCGTTCCAGAGGACCACGTCCCCGTCGCCGAGCGCGCCCGCCGCGTTCGCGAGGCCCCCCGCGGTGCCGAGCGGCTCCGGCTCGTGCAGGACCTCGACCGGCACCGGGAACGCCGCGAGCAGCTCCCGCGTGAAGCGCTCGGCGAGGTGGGACTTGTTCAGCGCGGCGCGAAGGACGCCGCCCGCGGCGAGCTGATCGGCGATGTGCGCGATGAGCGGGCGATCGCCGAGCCACAGGAGGGGCTTCGGCAGCTCGTCGGTGAGCGGGCGGAGCCGCGTCCCGAGCCCCGCCGCCAGGATCATCGCAGAGACCATGCGCCGAGGATCGCCCCTTCGCGAGGAACGTCCAAGAAGCTCGAGCGCGTGGCCGCAGGCCGAGGCCGGAAGCCGCCGGGCGCTCACTCGCCCCGCTCGAGCAGCTCCCGCGCCGCGCGCTCGAGCAGGTCGTGCCCTGTCGTGTCGTCCTCCTCGAGGTGGGCGACGCCGATGCGGAGGGTCATCGGGAAGGGCATCGACGGGATGCGCCGGAAGCGGTGCTGGCGCACCTTCTCGCCGAGCACCTTCGCGAACGCGGACGCCCGCGTCCGTCCGATCCCGGGGCGGACGATGGCGAGGATGTCGCGGCGGTAGCGCCCGAGCAGCCCGTCCACCGGCACGTAGATCCGGACGACGCGCGCGAGGTCGCCCAGGATGCGATCGACCGCCGCCCGCCCGTGCTTCTCCTCGATCTCCTGGAGGCCGTTCACGCCGAGCAGCAGCAGGGAGAGCCTCCTCGTCCGCTGCTCCCTGGCGCGCTGGATCTCCTTCTTCAGGAAGGCCCGGAGCCGCTCCTCGTGGACGACCGCGGCGAGGTCCTCGTCGCGGTGCCGCGTGTCTCCCGCGGGCTTCGACCCGGCATCCTGCGACTTCGGTCCGGGGTCCGGCGGGGCGGCGGCGCGCCGGTCGTCGGGCTCGCGGCTGCGGCGCGACGACGGCGGGGGGTTCGAGGGCGGAACGGGCGCGGGGGGCGGGCTCGACGGCGCGGGCGCGCCGAGGGCCTCCGCCATCAGCGTGACGGCCGCTGTCGCGCGGTCGAACCGGTCCTTCGGATCGATCGCCGTCGCCTGCTGGAACCAGGCGTCGAAGGCGGGCGGCAGCCGGACGTTGCGGCGCCGCGCGACGGCGCGGACGCTCGCCGGCTCGGGCAGCCCCGCCGCCATCCGCTGCAGGAGCGCGAAGATCGAGGGCAGGACGTTGGCCTCGGTCAGCCAGTACGGGCTGCCCACGAGCAGCGTGAAGGCCACGTGCGCGAGCGCGTGGATGTCGGCCTTCGGCCCGACGGCGCCGTCGCCGCGGATCTGCTCGGTCGCCATGTAGAGCGGCGTCCCGACCATCGCCGTGCGGTCCGCCATGCTGCTCTGCGCCGCGACCTTGGCGAGGCCGAAGTCGAGGACCTTGACGGCTCCGAGCGGGTCGTCGTCGACGGGCACGATCATCATGTTCTGCGGCTTCAGGTCGCGGTGCACGACGCCGTGCCCGTGGGCGTGGTCCAGCGCGGCGAGGATCTGGCGGGTGATGGCGAGCGCGCGGGCCGCGGGCAGCGGGCCCTCGAAGAGCTCGGCCTCGAGCGAGCGGCCGACGAGCAGCTCCATCACCATGAAGGGCTCCTGCT
>JAICEP010000310.1 GCA_025924095.1 Sorangium sp. | reverse complement strand
CGCGGGAGCGCGCCGCCGGAGGCGCTCCCGCCCCACGCGGCGAGGTCGTAGCCGTCGATCCGCGCCGGGGCGACGTCATCCGCGGCGGCGCCCCCCGCGAGGGCGCCGGCGGTGAGCATCAGGTACCGCACGGCCAGCGCCGCGCCGGGCGCGCCGACGCGCGACGCCGCGAGCTCGCCCGGCGGCCGCGCCCAGCTTCCGGTGCGCTGGGCGAAGAGCGGCAGCACCTCGCCCGCCAGCCCGGCGAGGTAGATGCCCGACGCGGAGCGCCCACGCACAACGGTCGCCCCGCCCGCGTCGACGCCGCGCACCTCGAACGTGTACGCCCGCTCCGCCGGGATCTCGCCGAAATCGAGCTCCCCGCCCGGCGCCGCCGCCGCGGACACGGCCACGTCCCCCTCGACCGCCGTCGCGGTCACCTCGATCCGGGTGACGGGCGGGTCGTCCTGGAAGGCGGCCGCCTCGTGCCCCGGCACGACCTCGATCGTGAGCGTCCGCGGCCCTTCGGCGCAGCTCGGGAGCAGCAGGCCGATCGCGGGCAGGACACGGCCCATGCGCAGGGTCTTCATTGAAGGCGGAGTCTTAGCGCCTCGGCCGCGCGAAAGGCCAGCGGAGGCGCCGGACGGCCCCGCAGGCGCGCGCGAGTGAGGCGACCCTGGGCACCGGACGCTCGCGGAGCCGGCCGGTCACGCGCGCCCCGTCGCCGGTCGAGAATTTTTCCCGCGGCCGCCGCGCGTGCGAGGCTGCCCGGCCCGAGCCGAGGCGCGGGCTCGCCGCCGAGCGCTCCATCCAGCGCGCGCTCGTTCAGCGATCGGACCCCTACGGCGGATGTAGGATAAAGTAAGACACGAAAGTTGTCGCGTCTCGGCCGGGCAGGGTAGACGGGTTGAGGAGGAAGCATGAGGCGCAGCAAAGGCGAGAGCATGGACACCGGGGCGGTGCGGAACCTCGAGGAGATCCAGGAAGAGGATCCCGGGGCTCGCCCGTCGCGCGCGGGCGCCCTCGTGCTGGCCTCGCTCGGCGGGGCGTGCATCGTCTTCGCGGCGGTGGCGCTCCTGCGCGCGCCGCACCGTGAGAAGCCGGTCAGCGCCGATCCGCTCGGCGATCTGGTCGCGCGCGCTCATCCGGCCGGCGTGAAGCCGGCCCCGCGCCGCGCGACGATCGGGGCGGACGTGACCTTTCCCGCGATCCTGTCGGACGCGGAGCACCCGACGACGGCGCTCGAGGCCGTGCGCGACCCGCGGGCGGCCAAGGCGGCCGCCGCTGATCGGCCGCCGGCCGCTGACGCCGGTCCGCCGCTCGCCGCGGACCGGCTCCCCGTGGTCTCGCTGCCGGCGCAGCACGTCCTCGGGCCCGCGGGGGGCGAGGTCGCTCCGAACGACACGCTCACCGCGATGGCCCGCCACGTCTCGCGCGAGGAGGGGCCCGAGATCGAGCGCGGCGGGCCGGGCAGCTACCAGCTCCAGGTGAGCTCGTTCAAGGAGCCCGCCGACGCGGAGGGCTTCGCGGCGGCGCTGCGCCGCCGCGGCCACAAGGCGTACGTGGAGCCGGCGTACGTGAAGGGCCGCGGCCTCTGGCACCGCGTGCGGATCGGTCCCTTCAAGTACAAGCGCTCGGCCGTGATCTACCGGCAGGAGTTCGAGGCCAAGGAGCGCCTCGTGACGTTCATCGTGGATCCGCCGAAGACCACGGTGAAAGTGGCCGAGAGCCCCGGCGACGACGCGTGAACCAGGGGACGGTCGGCGCCCGCCGCGTCAGCCCCGCGGCCGGCGCGCCGCCTCCGAGAGCGCCGCGGCCGGCGTGAGCGCGCAGGACAGCACCCCCTTGGCCCCGGCGAGCTGCCCGGCGAGCCCGGACAGCGCCGCGCCGCGGCCCTTCAGCACCATGACCTGGAGCACCCGGCCCTCATCGAGGCGGACCAGCAGGCTGGAGACCACCGACCCCGCGTGCTGCTCCTCCAGCGCGGAGATGCGCTGCACGAGCTCCCGCACCTCGGGCGCGTAGACGACGGTCAGCGTCGCCGCCACCTCGGCGCCCTCGTCCCAGGCGGCGCGCGTCAGGTCCGCGCGGACCAGATCCCGCAGCGCCTCCGAGCGGTTCTCGTATCCCTGCGCGGTGATGCGCCGATCGAACTCGGCCAGCAGCGCTCGATCCATCGCCACGCCGAAGCGGACCAGGTCGCTCATCGTGGGCGCAGGCTAGCGGGGCATGGGTCCGGGCGGGAAGGGGGCTCGCCACCCGGAGAGCGCTCCGCCGGCGTCAGGGCGAGCGCCGCGCCGGCCGAGCGCTCGGCCGCCCGCTCAGCCCTTGCGCCGCTCAGCTCTTGCGCCGATCGAGGTGCCGCCTCGCGGCGTCCTTCACCGGCGAGGTCACGTTCTTGCTCTTCGAGACGCCCCGGAGATCCGACTCGCGCAGGTGCTGGACCAGCCGCGTCGCGACGAGCACCGGCGTCCTCGGGTTCTCGACGAGGTTCCGCTTCACCGTGTAGCTCTTCATCCACTCCGGCGTGGTCGCGATGATCCGCAGCACCTCGTCCGAGATGTTCCGGTTGCGGGTG
The DNA here is from genome assembly GCA_025924095.1 of Sorangium sp. GTDB lineage: Bacteria > Myxococcota_A > Polyangia > Polyangiales > Polyangiaceae > Sorangium. Next base: position 6,273 of record JAICEP010000310.1, on the reverse strand, counting down.
ATGAGGACGACCTCTTCCTCCTGCATCTGCGGGCTGCGCACGGCGGCGCTGGCCACGAGGCGGTTCGAGTCGCGCACGAGCAGCATGCGCTCCTCGCGCGAGCCGAGCATCGCGCGCCGGATCCGCTGCGACATGGTCATGTCGGCGAGCCGCTTGGAGAGCGGGATGTACCGCTCCTTGATCTCCTCTTTCCCTTCCTCGTCCTCGACGTGGGTGTCGACCGTCTCCTCGGCCGCGAGCGCCTCCGCGAGCGCCTGCGTCTCGGCGAACAGCACGTCGTCCGGCGTGGGCTCCGGCGACGGCTCCGCGATGAGCTCGTCCTTGATCGCGATGCTGACCTCGCGCCACGCCGGGATGCCCGTGAGCTCGACCCCGTTGCGGGCGGCGAGGTCGACGAGGCGATCGGCCGTCGACATCCGCGTGTGCTTGTTGAGGTAGAGCCGCTCGATGATGCGCGGGCTCGTGAGCAGCCGCTCCTCGTTGACGGCGATGAGCTCGGTCACCGCCTCGCCCCCGGTCCGCGCGAGCTCCTCGAGCGTGTCGGCGGCGATGCCCGGCATCGCGCAGAGCCGCTCGACGACCGGGAGGCGGTCCGTGTACAGGCGGGCCAGCCGGTCGATGACGAGCGGCTGCAGCAGCTCCCCGCCGAGCGCGCCCTGGAGGAGCGGGTCGGGGAGCGCCGACAGGGTCTTCTCCGCGGCCGCGCGGGAGGGCTCCTCCTCGCGCGACGCGAGCAGGACGAGCAGCGTCACCACATCGCCCGGCTTGAGCCCGGGGGCGATGCCGCGCGCCGCCATGTCGCGGAGCTTCTGCGGCGCCCCCGGCTGCGCCAGCTTCTGCGCGGGCGCCGAGAGGACGCCGACGTCGATCGGCGCGATCATCGCGGGGTCCTCCCCGGCGCGGCCGTGCCGCGGCGGGGCGCGGGCGTCGTCTGGCGGGCGGCGGCGCTCGGGACCTCGGACGGCGCGGGCGCCCGCGGCGCGGGTTTCCTCGGTTGCGCCGGTGACGCGAGCGAAGCGACGGACATGCGGTCCTCCCCGGCGGGCATTGCTGCCCTGCGATCTGCGGATTATCCTGAGGCCGCTGTGTGCCTGAAAGGCGCGGCGATCGTCAACGTAGAACGAACAGCGCAGGCCGAGTGCGCCATCTGCCGAAATGAGCCCGAGGTCCCGGGGGGCAGGGTACCGGCAGGCCCGTCACATCCAGCACACCGAAGAGGAGCGCGACATGGGGATTTTCGATTTCGTGAAGAGCGGCGTCCGCGAGATGATGATCGCGCGCCCGGACGCAGCGAAGCATCTCATCGTCTACAAGCACCCGGACCAGAACGTCCCCTTCTGGTCGCAGCTGACCGTCGACAGCGATGAGTGTGCCCTCTTCTTCAAGGACGGGCGGTATGTGGGCTACCTGCCGACGGGGCGCCACACCCTCCAGACGCAGAACATCCCGTTCCTGAACAACCTCGTCAACAAGTTCACGGGCGGGGACGTCTTCATCGCCGAGATCTTCTTCGTCAAGACGCAGCCGGTCCGCGGCGTGCCCTTCGGCGGGCCGCTGGAGTCGATGGAGGATCCCACCCTCTACGAGTTCGTGACGCCGCGCATCTTCGGTGAGTTCTCGCTGGTCGTGGTCGATCCGGTGCGGTTCGTGGTCGGTTACCACGGCCAGTGCGGCGGCAGCGGCGACAACGACGTCGTCCTGAGCTGGATCAAGGGCAAGTTCTTCATGAGCGTGAAGACCGTGATCGGCCAGGTCTGCGCGCAGCAGCAGAAGAGCCTGCTCAACCTCGGCGGCATGAGCATGGAGCTCGGCGCCCGCATCGTGCAGTCCGCGCCGAACCTCGAGGAGATCGGCTGCAAGATCCTCGAGATCGGCAACTTCAACATCAACTTCTCGGCCGAGGACCAGAAGCTCCTCCGCGAGGCGAACAAGGCGCGCGGCGAGGCGCGCCGGGGGATCGGCGTCGCGCAGGACTCCGCCCGCGCGAAGCAGTTCGAGCTCGATCAGCGGTTCCAGCAGGACGCGCGGTACGTGCAGCAGCTGGCGGGCAACTGGCAGAACTACGCCGCCGGCCAGGCGATGATGGGCGCCGGCCAGGGCATGGCGCAGGGCGGCGACGGCGGCGGGGTCGCGGGGCTGGGCGCCCAGGTGGCGATCGGCGCCGGCCTGGCGCAGGCGATGAACCCCGCGCTCGCGGCGCAGGGGCAGCCCCAGTTCGTGCCGCCGCACATGCAGCAGCCGGGCCACCCGGGCGCGCCGCAGCAGGGCTACCCGGGCGCGCCGCAGCCGGGCGACCCGGGCGCGCCGCAGCAGGGCTACCCGGGCGCGCCGCAGGCCGCCCCGGCCGCGGGGCCGTCCATCGAGCAGCGCCTGGAGCGCCTCGCGGAGCTCAAGAACAAGGGCCTCATCACGGACGAGGAGTTCCAGGCCCGCAAGACGAAGATTCTGGAGGAGATCTGAGTCCTTCCGGGCGCTCTGCCCGCCGCGCCCGGCGACCCGTGGGGGGGCGCCCCCCGCGTTCGCCATCTGACGCCATCTGATCCGAAACACCGCGCGCGCTTTCGGCTAGACTCGCCGAGGTGCCCGTCACGCTCCGCATGGCCGGGGATGCTCAGCCTGAGATGACCGCCGGCGAGTCCGAAGCTGCCGAGCTGTTCCATCGGGACGACATCCCGCGGCCGCACGGAGACACCCTGGCCTCGCAGCCGCCACCGCGCAGCGAGGCGCCGTCCGTCCACAGATCGGCGCCCCCTGCGCGCGGCGAGGCACACATGGCGCTGCCGCCGCTGCCGGCGCGCAGTGACGGGTTCGCGGCGCGCCGGGGGAAGGTGAAGCAGGTCCCACGCGCGCGGCGCTGCCCGACCTGCAAGCTGACCTTCTCCGGCGACTCCCGGTTCTGCCCGTTCGACGGCGACCCGCTCGCCGACGCGCCCGACTGGAACCCGTCGGCCGATCCGCTGCTCGGGCGCACGATCGATGGCCGCTACGAGGTGCAGGCGGTGGTCGGTGAGGGAGGGATGGGGACGGTGTACGAGGTGCGCCACAAGTCGCTCGGCCGCCTCTTCGCCCTGAAGGTGCTCCGGCGCGACATCGCGCAGGACGCCGAGCTCGTCGCCCGCTTCATCCAGGAGGCCAAGGCGGCGGCGGCCATCGGTCACCCCAACATCGTCGCGGTGAGCGACTTCGGCGCGATCGAGGTCGAGCCGGGGCAGCCGGAGCTGCCCTTCTTCGTCATGGAGTTCCTCACCGGGACCTCCCTCGCGTCGCTGCTGCGCACCGAGCGGACGCTGCCGTCCGAGCGGGTCGGCCAGATCATGCTCCAGTGCGCCGCGGCGCTCGGGGCCGCGCACGCGGCGGGCGTCATCCACCGCGACCTCAAGCCCGACAACGTCTACCTCGTGCGCAACGGCGATCAGGAGTTCGTCAAGCTGCTCGACTTCGGCGTCGCGAAGGTCACAGGCGGCAAGCGGCTCACGCGCATCGGCATGGTGTTCGGGACGCCGCACTACATGAGCCCGGAGCAGGCCGAGGGGAAGCGCATCGACGCGCGCGCCGACATCTATGCGCTCGGCGTCCTCATGTACGAGTGCTTCGCGGGGCGCGTCCCCTTCGAGGCCGACACGTACATGGGCGTGCTCACCAAGCACATGTACATGTCGCCCGAGCCGCTCGAGCAGGTGATGCCCGACGCCTCCGCGCTCGGCGCGTTCGGCCCGATCGTCATGCGCTGCCTCGCGAAGAACCCCGAGGAGCGCTTCGCCTCGATGGCCGATCTCGCCGCGGCCATCGAGCTCGCCGTCGAGGCGCCGGGGCGCGCGACCGTCACCATGCTCCAGGACGAGCACCCGCGCCGCGAGCCGCTGAAGCTGCGCGAGCGCGACGAGATGCTCGGCCCCGTCCAGGTGCCCAGGGAGGCGGCGGAGCCGCTCTCGATGGGCGCGCGCGTCGCGATCGCGCTCGCGGCGATCCTCGTGCCGATCGCGATCGCCCTCGGCTTTCGCGCGCTCCGCGCCTCGGCCAGCGCGGTGCCGCCCGAGGCCGCCGCCGCCGGCGCCCTCCACGCGACGACGGCGGTCGACGAGCCGCCCGACGAGCCGCCCGCGGCGGCGGCCCCGGCCCCGAGCGCGGCGACCGCGCCGCCCGCGCAGGAGCCGTCCCGCCCGCACGGGGCGCCCGCCGCGAGCCCGGCGAAGCCGGCCGCAGCGACGGCCCGCCCGGCGGCGACCGCCGCCCCTGCCGCTTCCCCCGAGAGGCCGCAGGCGACCGGCGATATCATCGATCCCTGGAAGCACTGATCGCGCGGGCGGCCCACGACGAAACCTGGCCTTTGCAGGCGTCCTGTGCGCACCATGGGCGCCGTCGATCGCCGGGACCACGGCGGCGGGACGAGCGATCGACGGCAGCGGCGACGCTCCGGGCGGAGCGCTTGACAGCGTCCGCTCGGGCTCGCCATCCTTCGCGAGGCGGAAACCTCTAGTGGCCAAGCAACAGCTCCTCCTGGTCGACGCGGATCCACGCAGCGTTCGGGTCCTCGAGGTCAGCCTGAAGAAGGCCGGTTACAGCGTGACCACCGCGACGGACGGAGCGGACGCCCTCGCGAAGCTCGAGGTCTCGACGCCGGACCTCGTCCTCAGCGACACCCGCCTGCCCCACGTGGACGGCTACGCGCTCGTCCGCAAGATGAAAGAGCACGCCGACTGGGCGTCGATCCCGGTTGTCTTCCTCACGAGCCAGCGCTCGATCGAGGACAAGATCCGCGGGCTCGAGCTCGGGGTCGAGGACTACCTGACCAAGCCGATCTTCGTGCGCGAGCTCATCGCGCGGGTGACGCTGCTGCTCGCGCGGCGGACGCGCGAGGGGATCACGACGCGCCATTTCTCGACCACCGGGCGGACGAGATTCTCCGGGTCGATCCTCGACATGAACGTCGTCGATCTCCTGCAGACGTTCGAGGTGAGCCGGAAGAGCGGGATCGTCCACCTGTCGCACGGGGACAACGAGGCGCAGGTCTACTTCCGCGAGGGCAAGGTCGTCGACGCAACGCTCGGCCGGCTCTGCGGCGAGGAGGCCGTCTACCGCGCGCTCCTGTGGAACGAGGGGACGTTCGAGGTCGAGTTCTGCAAGGTCGACAACCCCGACGTGATCGAGACGTCGACCCAGGGCCTGCTCATGGAGGGCATGCGCCGGGTCGACGAGTGGGGCCGGCTCCTCGAGGCGCTGCCGTCGCTCGCCACCGTCTTCGAGGTCGACAGCGAGGAGCTCCTGGAGCGGCTGAACGAGATCCCCGACGAGCTGAACGGGATCCTGCGCCTGTTCGACGGGAAGCGGACGCTGATGCAGGTGGTCGACGCGTCCCCGTTCGAGGATCTCTCGACGCTCTCCACCATCTCGAAGCTCTACTTCGAGGGGCTGCTGGTCCCCGCCGCGGCGCTCCCGCCCGATGACGTGGTGCCGAGCGAACCGGAGGCGGCGTTCCACGACGAGTTCTCGCCGCTCTCGTCGCCGTCGGGGGCGCGGCGCTCCAACTTCCCGGACGGCGTGCCGGGGAACGCCGGCTCCGACGATTTCGAGGATGCCGCCGTGGTTCCGGCGCCTCTCTCGACCCGGCTGTCGCCGGCGATGCTCCCGCGCTCCCGGCCCGGATACGAGCTGCCCGCGCCGGCGGCGGACCCCGACGCGGAGTCCGCCGGGCGTCCGGTGACGGCCCGCAGCGCGGTCCACGGGGCCGCGGCGGGGCGCTCGGGCACGGCGGGGCGGGGCGCGCGCCGTCGGAGCCTCCGTGGAGCGCCGCAGCGAGCGCCGCGCGGCGCTCGGCCGGCGCAGCACTGGGCCGCGTGCCGTCGGATCCTCCGCGGGGCGTCGCACCGGGCGCCGAGGCCGTCCAGGCTTTGCGCGCGCGTGCCGAGATCGACATCGACAAGGACACCACGCTCAGCAGCAGCGACGAGGCCCCTCTCACGCGACCGCTGGTGACGCCGCGCAGCTTCGCGCAGACGCACCGCGCCGCGAGGAGCGACAGGCCCGCGGCCGCGACCGCTCCCGCCGAGCAGCGCCCCCGATCCAAGCCGCCCGAGCCGCCCGCGTCGACGCCGCCCGAGCCCGCGGCGGAGCCGGCCGCCGCGCCGCCGATCGCCGGCGACGAGCGCGCCGCCGCTGGGCCTCCGCCGACGACCCCCACGCTCCGGCCCCGCCCGCCGAGCGACGCGCCGCCGGCCGTCACCATCCCGCGCGAGGCGCTGCGCGGCGAAGCGACGGCCGCGGAGGCGCGCTCGT
>JAICEP010000309.1 GCA_025924095.1 Sorangium sp. | reverse complement strand
TGGCGCCCGCAGTCCCGGTGGTCATCGAGAAGGCGACCGCGCCCGGGGAGCCGGCCGCGCCCGAGGATCCGGCCGCGCCCGAGCCGCCCGAGAGCCGGAAATGCTGCTTCCGGAGCGGCGAGAGCGTCGCGAAGGTGTGCGAGAGCCAGGAGCGCTGCTGTTCGGGCAGGTACGACCGCAGCGCGTGCGAGGACTCGGGCGGGCTCTGGTTCCAGAGCGCCGACGGCTGCGCCGGCGCCTGCTGAGGCGCGCGCGGGGGCGGTCACGTCGCGGCGCCGGGGGGCGATCGCGCCGTACGCTGGGGGGTGATTGCGCCGCGCGCCGGGGGTGATTGCGCCGTGCGCCGGGGGGGATTGCGCCGTGAAGGCTGGCGCTCGTGTCGCCTGCCGGCGTACGAAGGGGCGTGCGCGAGCTCGACCCCGACGCCCTGCACCGGCTCGTCCAGCGGGCCACGGGCCATGTGCCGTCGTCGCTGGTCCCGCTGCGCGGCGGCGTGTCAGGCCGGCGTTACCTGCGCGTCGTCACGCCGGCCGGCACGGCGGTCGCGATGTTCGCGCCGAGCGAGGAGGGGGAGGGCACGGCGGCCGGCGCCGCTGCTCCGCGGTGGCCGTTCGTGGAGGTGCACGCGCTGCTGCGCGAGCGCGGCGTCCGGGTGCCGGCGCTGCTCGCGGAGGACTGCGAGCGCGGCCTGCTCCTCCTCGAGGACCTCGGGGACCGGACGCTCTCGGCCTTCGTCGAGCGCGAGCCCGCCCGTCGCGCCGAGGTCTACGCCCTGGCGGTGCGCGATCTCGCCCGGGCGCAGCGGGCGCTCGCGGCGCTCCCGCGCGGCTCGACCGTCGACGCCTGCGCGCTCGACGCGACGCTGCTGCGCTGGGAGCTCGACCATTTCCGCGCGTGGGCGCTCGACGCGCGCGGGCTCCGGCTCGACGACGCCGCGCGGACCGAGTTCGACGCGCTCGCGGATCGCCTCGCCCGGCGCATCGCCGCGTGGCCGCGGGGCTTCGTCCACCGCGACTTCCAGAGCCGCAACCTGATGATCGTGGACGCGCCGGGCGGGGGCCTCGAGGTCGCCTGGCTCGACTTCCAGGACGCCCTCCTCGGCCCGCGCGTCTACGATCTGGCGACGCTCCTCAACGACAGCTTCCAGGACCTCGATCGACGGTTCGTCGAGGCGCGGCTCGACGACTACGCGGCGGCCGCCTCGCTCGATCGGCCGGCGCGCGACGCGCTCGGCCGGGAGTTCGAGCTTGTCACGGTCCAGCGCAAGCTCAAGGACGCCGGGCGCTTCGTCTTCATCGACCGCATCGGCGCGGATCCGAGCTACCTGCGCTACGTCGAGCCCGCGCTGGCCAGGGCGCGCGTGGCGCTCTCGCGGCTCGGCGACGATGGGGACATGCGCGCGCTGGCGCGGCTCATCGCGGCGGCGTGAGGGGAGAGTTGAACGCAAAGGCGCAAAGGCGCAAAGGCGCAAAAAGACGGGAGTGAGGGCGATGAGATGCCAGGGTCGTGGATGCGGCGTTCGAGGGCGCCGCCCGCCTGTTTCTCTTGTCTTTTTTGCGCCTTTGCGCCTTTGCGCCTTTGCGTTGAAATCTGATGTTCGCGGTCGCCGCCCGGCTGTCACCTCGGCCCTCGAGCATCGTCCGGCTCAGAGGTCCGACTCCTCGAGGAAGCGCTGGAGGAACGTGACCGCGCTCGGCTCTCCGGCCCTCGGAAGGCCGCCGAACACCGCGAACTGGTGCCATACCCAGGCGGCGTTCAGATAGGCGTCCTTCTCGCTCTCCTCGAGCGAGGAGCACACGTGATCCCAGCGCGGGCTCACCCCGGGGAGATAGCCGCTCTTGTCGGGCGGCAGGCTCGAGAGGCGCGCCACGTCCGCGTTGCCCGAAAGCCTCCGCCGGATCGCCGCGTTCGCGTCGAGCTGGTGCCCGCCGGTCATCCGCAGCCGGCGCGAGGCGTCGCCGCTGTACCAGCGGAGGAGCATGGCCTCGCTCCTGGCGACGCCGCGGGCGTCGAACGCGAACACCTCGCTCACCCGTCCCAGGTTGGCGGCCAGCGCCTGCCACAGGGGTAGCCCGCCGGCGCTGAAGCCCGCGAGCCCCAGCTTCCCGAGCCGCGCCCCGCCCGGCCCGATCCCGATCTTCTGCGCGCCCCCCAGGAAGCGGAGCGCCGCCTCGGCGAGGCCGGGCAGGCTCGCGGTCGTCGCGGCGCCGAAGCTCGTCCCGCTCGGCCACGGGTGCAGCATGACCACCGCCTTGCCGCTCGCGGCGAGCGCCTCCTCGAAGCCGCAGCGGAGATAGACCCAGCGGGACTCATCGCGCGGATCGCGCGCGAACACGTCGCGCGCCCAGAAAGAGGCGTCCGGATCCGGGTCGGGCCCGAGCAGGTATCGATTCAGCCCGAACATCTCGTGGCGCTGGTCGACCCGGGTATAGGCGTACCCTTCCGGCCGGTAGAACACGAGGGCCGAGACCCCGCCGTCCGGCGGCGCCCCGCAGGCCTCCGGGATGCTCGCGAACCAGATCTTCGGCTCTCCCGCGGTGGCGCCGAGGGCCACGAGCTCGGTGCCGGGCTGGTGCTCGCGCTGGTACTCGTCCGTGTACCTCGCGTAGGCCATCCAGAACGGGGTGATATCGACGAAATCGGTCCTGATCTGCGCGAGCGCGAGGCCCGGCGTCGACTGCACGTCGACGAGCGGGTGCGCTTGCCCGAGCGCCGGGTCCGGGGCGGGGCCGAGCGACGTCCCCCCGCCGGCGACGTCGAAGGCCTGCTCGACCGACAGGACCTCTTCCTGCAGGGCGGGGACGTCCTCGAAGGCGTTGAAGGCCGCGGAGAAGCGCGCCTTGAGCGCGACGCGCGCCGCGCCGGCGGGGATCGCGAACTCGCGCAGCCCCGGGCCCGCGGCGGCGAGGGGCAGCGGCGCGTCGTCGGCCGTCGCCTGCACCTCGGAGAGCGCATCCGGCAGCAGCGGGCTGCCCGCGTTGCGCCAGGTGACCCGGAGCTTCAGCGGCATGCGGCGCTCCGGACCGGACGACGCGCGCGCGGGGCGGCGGCCTGGGCGGACGTGGCCGGGCCGTTGCCGGCGAGGAGACAGCGCTGCGGGGCGGGGGGCACGGTGCGCCGAGGATACCAAAAGGCGCGGGGCGCCGGAGAGCGCAACGGGGAGCGGGAGGAGAAGAGGGGAGTCCGGAGAGGCTGCCGCCTCTCCGTGTCGCTCGGCGCATCGATGCGGGCTGGAGCGCCGCGCCGCCGAGAGGCTCTGCTCGCCTCGTCGGCTGGCGCGTCGCTCGTCGATCAGCGTTCAGCGCGAGCCGTTCGCGCAGTACCCGAACGAGAGACCCGCTCCAGCGCTGACCTTGGCGCTCCAGCCCGATCCGACGAACACGAAGTCGGTGCCCGTCGTGGTGCCGCTGGCGCTCCAGACGTCGCGGAGCGTGGCCCCCTTCGAGGGCACGTACGCCTTCCACGTGACGTTGGAGCCCGTCGTCGTCACGGTGACGTTGTTGCAGTAGCCGCCCGTCCACGTCGAGTTGGGGGTGATGGTGACACTCACGTTGCTGGGCTCGGCGCGCACGCCGCCCGTGCTTGTGCCGCCGCCGGAGCCGCCGGAGCCGCTGCTGCTGCTGCTGCTGCTGCTGCTGGAGCTACTGGAGCTGCTGCTACCACCCGAGCCGCCGGAGCCGCCGGAGCCGCTGCTGCTGGAGCTGCTGCTGCTGCTGGAGCTGGAGCTGCTGGAGCTGCTGGAGCTGGAGCTGCTGCTGCTGCCGCCCTTCACGCGGGCGATGAAGCTGTCGTAGCCGGCGACGTCGCCCGTTTGCGACAGCATGACGATCGCGACGCCCATGTCGACGGCCTTGGCGACGTTGCTCTCGTTGAGCCAGGTGGAGTCGACGTTGATCGGGCCGCCGCCGAACGTGTACGCGTCGACGATGACGAGCGGCAGGCTGAGCGCGCGCGTGATGTCGCGGTACGTGAAGTTGTCGATCTTGCCTTCGGTGAACGGGAACTGCTTGCCGGTGAGGCCGACGTACTTGACCACGCTGCGGTCCCAGCCGTCGTAGAAGTCGCTGACCGACGACGCCCACCGGGTGGCCGACGGGCTGAACCACGGGCTGAAGTCGATGACCACCTTGCACGAGGGGCAGCCCGACTTGATGGCGCCGAGGATCTGGTTGATGTAGTCGTCGGACTCCGTCTCCGTGAGCGCGTTCTGCTGCGCCGTCTGCGAGAACTGGTACCAGTCCGGCTCGATGTGGATCAGCGGCTCGACCGACCTCCCGCCGAGGGCCGTGTTGATCCCCTGCGCCGCCTGCTTGTACTTGGTCACCATCGCGCCGATGTTGGAGCGCACGTACGCCGCGCCCCGCTGGCACAGCGGCGCGCCGGCGTCGCCGTCGCAGTCGCGGTCGGACCCGAGCCCCTTCTTGGTCATGTCCGTGGCGATGTAGCCGAAGAAGTACGGCGCCTTACCCTTGCTGACGATCTGCGAGAGCTTGCTCTGATGTGTGTTGGTGAAGCCGCCCGACATCAACCAGTCGCCGACGGCGACCACATCGACATTCGCCGGCCCGGACTGGGGCGGCGACCAGGTCTGGCTCCACTGGGGAGCGACGCCGAAGCGCATCTGCGATGCCGCTGCGGCCGCCGCTGCCTCATCGGCGAAAATCTCGTTCTCTTCCGAGCCGCTGGAGCCGTCGTCCGCGACGACGATGCACCCGCCGAGAACGGCGAGCACGCACGACACCGCCCCAGCACCGAAAAGCGAACCCTTGATCTTCGTCATTATATCAATCTCCAAGTGGCCGAGCGGCACGGCGCCGCGTCGGATTTTTTCACTCCCGAGCGCCAGCATCAGCTTGGCGCGGGGCACTTGTTGAAGGTGCTCAGGGTAACTGCAACGGCCGGGCCATCGTCTCTCGAGATCGGCAAATGCCGATTCATGGGCAGATTTTCGACGGTGCCTGTCTGCGAGAAGATGGTGAGTGACCGATGGAGTGGATCGCCGAACCGGGGCACGGGTGATCCACCACGAATCACCCGATTCCACCGCCAAAAATACAGGAAAACGGAGGGAAAACTTGGGGCGAGGCGCGGGCAAGATGTGGCCGAAACGCTGAATGCGCGCATCGGGGATCACGAGTCATGCGCTCGGCGTGATTCACGCTCGCGAGCGCCCGCCGACTCACCGGGCCACGAGCGAATCTCGCGCAGTAAGAGCAGCAAGAGCAGAAATTTCCGCGATGCAAGCCTGTCTAGCGCAGCCTGGTAAGAAAAATCGAGCGCAGGAAGCCCGAAGCCCGAAGCCTGAGCCGCATGAGGCACGAAGGCACGACGTGCTGTCCGACATACCCCGACATGCGAGACGATGTGCTGATTGTCAAAAGTGCTTGAATCGCTGGCTTCGATGACTAGGATGTATGTCTTTTATCCAGCGGAGCGCTCCAGTAGTCTGCGTCGCATGTACGCGAACTGTGGAGTGAAGCGATGAGCTCGCCCGCGCTCATCGAGATCGAGGACGCCGAGGTGTACCGCGGCGATACGCGCGTCTTCGAGGGGCTGTCGCTGCGCATCGAGCAGGGGGAGAGCACCGCGATCCTCGGGCCCAACGGGGCCGGGAAGTCGACGTTGCTCAGGCTGCTCTCGCGGGAGATCTACCCGGTCCACCGCGAGGGCTCGGGCGTGCGGATCCTCGGGCGCGAGAGGTGGGATGTCTTCGCGCTCCGGCGCCGGCTGGGGCTCGTGTCGTACGAGCTCCAGATGGCCTATCCGCGGGAGGTGCGGGGCCTCGACGTGGTGCTCTCCGGCTTCTTCGCGAGCGCCGGGCTGCACGAGCACGAGCCGCCGACGGGCGCGCAGCGCGGGCGGGCCGAGGCGGTGCTCCGCGAGCTCGGCGTGGCGCACCTCGGCGACAAGCCCATCGCGGAGATGTCCGCCGGCGAGCAGCGGCGCTGCCTGCTCGGGCGCGCGCTCGTGCACGACCCGGAGGCGCTGGTGCTCGACGAGCCGACCACGAGCCTCGACCTGAAAGCCGCGTTCGAGCTCGTCGACCTGCTCAGGCGCCTCGTGCGGCACGGCAAGACGCTGATCCTCGTGACGCACCACGTGCACGAGATCCCGCCGGAGATCGAGCGGGTCGTCCTGCTCAGGAGAGGCCGCGTCTTCGCCGACGGCCCGAAGCGCGAGGCGCTGACCGACGACAACCTGTCGCGCCTGTTCGACGTACCGCTCTCCGTGGTCGAGCGCGACGGATTCTTCCAGGTCTTTCCCCGATCCTCCTGAGATACGGAGCCCCGGAGACATCGAGTCTCACCTCGATCCGCGGTGCTCCTCCTCTGCGCCCTCGGTGCCTCTGTGGCTCCTTCTCTACAGAAAGCCAGGGGCAGCCCGGGCGACGCGGCGCTATCCGATCTCCACCTTGCTCCACATGTCTCGCCGCATCCGCTCCTTCCGCCGGTCGGTCCGGGTCACGAGCCGCGCCGCGCCCCAGGCGGCGAGCAGCTGGCCCTCCTGGCCGAGGCCGGGCAGCACGCTCCGGCCGACGAGCAGCGTCCGCTCGATGGGACCGCGGATCGGCTCGCCCGCCAGCCCGAGGTAGCCGGGCGGGTCGACCTCGAGCTGGCGCACCATCGGCTCCGCGCCCGGGGCGGCGCCCTTCAGCAGGGCCCGCTCGACAAGGCGGCGGCGCTGGCCGTCGTAGACCCACACGGGCAGGCCGTCGTGCACCGAGTCGACAACGACGAGGTGGCGCTCGAGGAAGGGGAGCTCGGCCGTGAGCGCGTCGAGCACCGCCTGGCGCGCCTCGAGCAACGAGAGCGGGCTCCGGTCGGCGAGCAGGATCTCCGCCACGAGCAGCGTGTCGGTCGAGGGCGGCGGGAGATCGCAGCGCTGGAGGTGGATCACGGGGCGCCCCGGCCCGGCCGGCCGCGTGGGGCGCGGCGAGCTCGGCCGTCCCCCGGAGGCGTCGCCCGGCGCGCGGGGGGGCGGCGGCACGAGCGAGCGGCCGGCGGGCACGGACTGGAACGGGAGCAGGAGCGTCTCGGGGCCGAGCGGCTCGGGCAAGCCCTCGCGGCGCACGATGAGCGACACGACGAAGCGGCCGACCGAGGAGGTGATGCGCGGCCACTCGCGCAGCGCGCGCTTGTGGATGCCCTCGCCGCCCGAGAGGCTCGCGAGCGTCTCGCCATCCATGTCGGTGATCACGAAGCTGCTGCCGTTCGGGTGATCGTCGCCGTCGAGGAGGACCCCCGCCGCGGTGCCGCGGCGGACGTGGACCGACGCGGCGCGCTCGTCGAGGAGACAGCGGCCGCCGTGGGCGAGGATGCGCTCGACGAGGAACTCCTCGATCTCCTCCTCGCCGCGCGGGACCATCATCAGCCCGCGCGTCCACGCCCCGTGCAGGCGCGCCACCGCGAAGGGGGGCGGGAGCGCCGAGAGATCCGTGGCGAAGAGGACGGACTGCGTGACGATCGAGCGGAACAGGTGGCCGCGCGGGAACTCGACGAGCAGGTCGGCGTCGGGCTCGGCGCGCGCGTAGGGGAGCATGGCGGCGTAGCGCGCGGTCTCGCGCCGCTCCCAGAACGTGCCCGGCGGCCAGAGGGCGTCGTGCGAGAACGCGTCGTCGGCGGCGCCGTTGACGTGGGCGAGCTCGGCGTAGAGCTCGTCGACGACGCGCCGGAGCTCGGGGAACTCGCGGTCGATCTCGCGGCCGAAGAGGACCATGTCGGGCGGCACGTCGAGGCGCCGGCGCGGCGCGACGACCTGCAGCATGGGCATGGCCGGGACGATGCGGCGCTTCCACGTCTGCGACTGGGCGAGCTCGACGAGGAAGCGGCGCCACGCCGGCGAGGGCTCGGCGAGCATGGTGAAGGCGCGCCGGCGGAGGACGTGCTGGTCGAGGCGGTAGGTGGGCGGGCGCTCGCCGTGCCCGACGACCATCACCGTGAAGTCGCGCCGCGCGAGGAGCGCCGCGGCGGTGAGCGCGCCGATGGAGCGGCCGAGGACGATGACGTCGTAGTGCTTGTGGATCACGCCCCTTCCCCGACCGGCTCGGGCGCGCGGCCGCCCTGAGCGAACCCGAGCGCGGTGTCGACGCCGGCGATCGTCGCGCGCGCCCGCCCGCCGGGCGCGGCGGACGGCGCGATCTGGAGGCGCCCCTCGGCGAGCCACGAGAGCGCGCGGACGAGCAGGGCGTGCTCCTGGACGAGGATGCGCGCGGCGAGGGCGTCGCGGTCGTCCCCCTCGAGGACGGGGACGGCGGCCTGCGCGAGGATGGGCCCGGTGTCGGTGCCGGCGTCCACGAGGTGGACGGTGCAGCCGGTGATGCGCACGCCGTGATCGAGCGCCTGCTGCTGGGCGTCCACGCCGGGGAAGGAGGGCAGGAGCGAGGGGTGGATGTTGACGACCCGGTGCGGGAAGGCGTCGAGGAAGGTCGTCGTGAGCAGGCGCATGAAGCCGGCGAGGACGACCCAGGTCGCGCCCGCCTCGCGGAGGGCCGCGACGGCGGCGGCGTCGAAGCCGTCACGATCGGTGAACTCCTGGTGCGGGAGGACGCGCGTCGGGATGCCGGCGCGCTCGGCGCGCGCGAGGCCCTCCACGCCCGGCCGGTTGGAGATGACGAGCCGCACGCGGGCGTCGAGGCGGCCGGCGGCGATCGCGTCGAGGATCGCCTGGAGGTTGGAGCCGCGGCCGGAGATGAGGACGCCAAGGTCGAGGGAGGGCATGGGGGGCAGATACTACGGCGGAGGCGGGCGCGGGAGAGATCCGGGGCGGCGAGGAGGGCGGCGCGGCGGCCGGCGATGGATTTGACGCGCCACGTGAGCCGGCCGGCGCCCGCTTGCTTCCAGAGGCACAC
>JAICEP010000308.1 GCA_025924095.1 Sorangium sp. | reverse complement strand
ATCCTCGTCGAGGCCCAGCTGCGCGGCGATTCCGTGAGCAGCGTGATCGTCGGCGTCGGGCTCAACGTCCACGCGTCGAGCTTCCCACCGGAGCTCTCGGGGCGGGCCACGTCGCTCGCGATGCTCGGGATCGACGACGTCCCGCGCGAGCTGCTCGCGGCGGAGCTGCTCCAGGCGATCGGCGACGCCGCGGCGAGGTTCGAGGCGGGAAAGCTCGCCCCCTTCGCCGAGGATCTCGCGCGGATGGACTGGCTGCGCGGCCGCCGCGTCGAGGTCGCCGGCGTGGCCGGCGTCGCGGCGGGGATCGATCCGGAGGGGCACCTGCGGATCCGGGGCGAGGACGGCGTCCTCCGCGCGGTGGCCGCGGGCGAGGTCAGCGTCATCACCGGCTGAGCGCCTCGCGCCGCTTGCGTTGCGCGCTCGGCGCGGCCAAAGCTTGCGGCCCCATCGCGGGTCGCCGGCGGCGCGGAGCAGCCCGGATCGACCCGAGGCTCCTCGGAGGCGTCGCTTCCTTGAAAGAAGACACCCTCGTCGTCCACGAAATCTACGCCAGCGTGCAGGGCGAATCGACGTTCGCCGGGCTGCCGTGCACGTTCGTCCGGCTCACCGGGTGCAACCTGCGCTGCACCTGGTGCGACACGCCGCAGGCCTTCTACGGCGGCAAGCGCATCGGCCGCAGCGATGTCCTCGAGCGCGCGCTCGCCCTCGGCACGCCGCTCGTCGAGCTCACGGGCGGGGAGCCCCTCCTCCAGCCCGGGTCGTTCCCGCTCCTCGCGGAGCTCTGCGATGCGGGTCGCACCGTCCTGGTCGAGACCAGCGGCGAGGCGGACGTGTCGCGCGTCGACCCGCGCGTGCACAAGATCATGGATCTGAAGGCGCCTGGCTCCGGGGAATCGCACCGGAACCGCTGGTCGAACCTGGACCACCTCACGCCGCGCGACGAGATCAAGTTCGTGCTCGCCGATCGGGCGGACTACGAGTGGATGCGGGGCACCATCCGCGAGCGCCGCCTCGACGTGCGCGGCGTGACGCTGCTCGCCTCGTGCGTCTGGGGCAGGCTCGCGCCGAGAGAGCTCGTCCAGTGGGTGCTCGACGACGCCCTTCACGTCCGGGTGCAGGTCCAGCTCCACAAGGTGATCTGGGGCGCCGACGCGCAGGGGGTCTGACGCGCAGGGCCGCCCCCTCCACGCGGTCTCATCGCGGTGAGGGGTGGCGGCGTTCTCTCGCAGCGTCAGCGCTCACCGCGCAGGAACTGCTCGAAATCGTCGACGTCGCGGGGCGAGCCGAGGACGAGCGGCACGCGCTCGTGGAGCGATTTCGGGACCCGATCGAGGACGCGATCGGTCCCCGTGCTCGCCTTGCCCCCGGCGGCCTCGAAGATGAAGGCGAACGGGTTCGCCTCGTAGAGCAGCCGCAGCTTGCCCTGGCCACCTCGATCGGCGGGGTACGCGAAGATGCCGCCCTTGAGCAGCGTCCGGTGCGCGTCCGCGACCAGCGAACCCACGTACCGCGCGCCGTACGGCCTCCCCTCGTGCTTGTTCTCCTCTTTGATCCACGCGTTCCAGCGGCGCACGCCCTCGGACCACCCCGCGCTGTGGCCCTCGTTGATCGAGAAGGTCGAGCCGCGCTCCGGGATCCGGATGTTCTCGTGAGAAAGGAAAAATTCACCCACGGTTGGATCGTAGGTGAACCCGTGCACGCCGCCGAGGCCGGTGGTGATGACGAGCAGCGTCGACGATCCGTAGAGCACGTAGCCCGCCGCGACCAGATCGCGGCCGGGGCGCAGGAAATCCGAGGGATCGGCCCCCATCTTGGCGTCGCTCTTGCGGAGCACGCCGAAGATCGTGCCGATCGAGATGTTCACATCGATGTTGGACGAGCCGTCGAGCGGGTCCACGACGACGATGTACTTGGCGCGCGGGTCCGTGGAGAGGAGCCTCATTTCACCGAGCTCCTCGCTCACCACGGCCGCGCAGTGCCCGCGCCGCCCGAGCACGCTGAGCAGCGTCTCGTTGGCGACCTCGTCGAGCTTCTGCACGACCTCGCCCTGAACGTTCGTCTGTCCCGTGTACCCGAGGACGTTGGCGAGGCCGGCCCGCCGGACCTTGGACGTCACGAGCTTCGCCGCCAGGCCGATCTGGTTCAGCAGGGAGGTGAACGTCCCCGTCGCCGAGGGGAACCCGAGCATTCCCTCGAGGATGTACGTCTCGAGCGTGATCCCGACGCGTGACTGCGCGTCGGGAGGCGTCCAGCTCAGGTTCCGTTGGTCCGATGAGAGCGACATGATCCCTCCGCGTTGTCGGCGAGGGCGTCGCCGCCCCGCCACGTGCTCGCGCTCGCGCTCGCGCTCGCCGCTGCTCTACCGCACCTGGAGAGTGCACTTGGAGAGCCGACCGGCGCAGCTCCGAGAATTGCGTATCCGATGGCTCCGCACAACATCCTCCGAGCGCTGGACCACCGGGGCGTTCGGCTCGATACGTTCGTCCAGATCCTGAAGACACGGCCCGAGTCCGCTCGTTCGCCGGCCCCGACACAGGGCCACGGAGCAGGGCGGATCGGGCCCGCGCCCCGGAGGGCCTCGCGTTCCGGCTGTAACACCATCGACGGAGTGATTCATGGCGCTCACCTCCCGCGTAGAGCAGATCCTCTCCTGGTATGCCTCGGAGAACCCCGGCACGCTGACGAACCTCGTCCGGCTGCTCAACCACGGCGCGCTCGCGGGCACCGGCAAGCTGGTGATCCTGCCCGTGGATCAGGGCTTCGAGCACGGTCCGGTGCGATCGTTCGCCCCGAACCCCGAGGCTTACGATCCCGACTACCACTTTCAGCTCGCGATCGACTCGGGATGCAACGCGTATGCGGCGCCGCTCGGGTCGCTGCAGGCGGGCGCGGCCAGGTTCGCGGGGCAGGTGCCGCTGATCCTGAAGCTCAACAACAGCGACACGCTGGCAAAAGTGGAGCAGCCCCTGTCCGCGGTGACCGGCTCGGTCGAGGACGCGCTCCGCCTTGGCTGTGTCGGCGTCGGCTACACCATCTATCCAGGCTCCGGCGCGAGAAACCGCATGTACGAGGACCTCCGCGAGATTGCCCTCGAGGCCAGGCGCAAGGGCCTGGTCGTCATCGTCTGGAGCTATCCGCGCGGCGCCGGGCTGTCGAAGCAGGGCGAGACGGCCATCGACGTCTGCGCCTACGCGGCGACGATCGCGGCTCAGCTCGGCGCGCACATCATCAAGGTCAAGCCGCCGACGGCTCATATCGAGCAGGAGGAGGCAAGAAAGATGTACGAGAAATACGGCATCCCCACCCGGACGCTCGCCGACCGGGTCCGCCACGTCGTGCAGGCGACCTTCAACGGCAAGCGGGTGGTGATCTTCTCCGGCGGCGAGTCCAAGACGACCGACGCCGTCCTCGAGGAGGTGCGCGAGATGGCCGCGGGCGGCTCCTTCGGCTCGATCATGGGGCGCAACGCGTTCCAGCGCCCGCGCGCCGAGGCGCTGCAGCTCCTCTCCGACGTCAGCCAGATCTACAGATCGGCGCGCTGACGCCCCCTCGATCCGGCGCTCGGGGCCGGGACCCTCGGGCCGCGGTCCGCGGCGTCGCCGCGCGAGGCGCCGCGGCGGAGGCGCCTCGCCGCCCGTCGCTGCCGGCGGCCGAGCGCGGAGCCTGAGCGGCGCTGCGCGCGGGAGCGCTCTCCTCCGCACTTCGGACCGACCGCCCGCGGGTCTCGTCCACGTCGACGGGGTTAGCCCTTCGTGATTAGATGCCGCGCTGGAAACACCCCCCATCCGGGCTCAGGAGACCGCATGCCGATCAAAGTGAACCTCGCCTCGTCAGACCCGCTGAGCATCGCCGTCGACGTCGTCGTCATCGGCGTGCCCGAAGGCGCATCGACGGGTGAGGGCGTGCTCGCGAGGCTCGTGAAGGCGCTGGGCGAGTCCGTGGTCCACCAGGTCAAGCGTGACGACTTCACGGGGAAGAAGGATCAGAGCATCGATTTCACGACGCACGGCGCGCTGAAGCCCGGCCGCGTGCTGCTGCTCGGGCTCGGGTCCGGCAAGCTCACCGACATCGATTGCCGCGTGCTCGCGGCGAAGGGGGCGCGCTTCGCGAACGGCGTGCGCGCCGAGAGCGTCGCGGTCGTGGCGCCGCCCGGCGTCGAGCGTGCGGAGCGGGCCGCCGCCGAGGGGCTCGTGCTCGGGTCCTACCGGTTCACCCGCTACTTCACCGGCGATCGCGTGCCCAAGTTCGGGCTCGCGCGCGGCACGGTGGTCGTCGAGGGCAAGGCGGGCAAGGCGGCGCGCGACGCGGTCGCGCTCGGCCAGCAGGTCGGCGAGGCGATCTGCGTCGCGCGCGATCTCGTCAACGAGCCGCCGAACGAGGTCTACCCGGAGGCGCTCGCGCGCGTCGCGGTCGGCGTCGGCAAGCAGCACGGGCTCAAGGTGACGGTGTTCGACAAGGCCGCGCTGAACAAGCGTGGCATGAAGCTCATCATGGCGGTGGGGCAGGGCAGCGCGCGAGAGCCCCGGCTGGTCCACATGGTCTACATGCCCCCCGGGAAGCCGAAGGGGAAGCTGGTCTTCGTGGGCAAGGGGCTGACGTTCGACAGCGGCGGCCTCTGCATCAAGCCAGCTCAGGGCATGGAAGAGATGAAGGGCGACATGGGCGGCGCCGCGAACGTGATCGCGCTGATGGCCGCCGTCGCGGCCGCCAAGCCGAGCGTCGAGGTGCACGGCGTCATCGGCGCGGCCGAGAACATGCCTGACGGCGCGGCCTACCGGCCCGGGGACATCTTCGGCTCCCTGGACGGCAGGACGGTGGAGATCATCAACACCGACGCCGAGGGGCGCCTCGTCCTCGCCGACTGCCTCGCCTATGCGCGCGCGCTGAAGCCGGATCTCATCGTCGACAACGCGACCCTCACGGGCGCCTGCGTCGTGGCCCTCGGGCCCACGGTGTCGGGCTTCTTCTCGAACCGCGAGGAGCTCGCCGAGCGCCTCCGGAGCGCCGCGAAGGCCGCGGGCGAGTCGATGTGGCAGCTCCCGCTGGTCGACGAGCTCCGCGATGGCCTGAAGAGCGACTGGGCCGACATCAAGCACACGGCCGACCGCTGGGGCGGGGCGATCACCGCGGCCCTGTTCCTGCGCGAGTTCGTGGGCGATGTCCCCTGGATCCACGTGGACATCGCCGGCCCCTCCATGGCGAGCAAGCCCTACGGCATCTTCTCCAAGGGCGGGACGGGCCACGGCGTGCTTACCTTCCTCCGCCTCATCGAAGGCTTCACCGGCTAAACCGTGCAACTCCGCCGTAAGCTCGCGCGCGCCATGGGCCGCGCCATCACCGACTTCGACATGATCGCCGACGGCGATCGGATCCTCTGCGCCGTCTCGGGGGGCAAGGACAGCTACGCGATGCACGCGCTCCTCGTCGACCTCGCGCGCCGCGCGCCGGTCGGGTTCAGCGTGATCGCGGTCAACATCGACCAGGGGCACCCCGGCTACCCCGGACACCTCCTGACCGACTACATGGCCGCGGGCGGCCACGAGTTCCGGATGATCTCCGAGGACACCTACTCGATCGTCACCGAGAAGATCCCCGAGAACAAGACGTACTGCTCCCTTTGCTCCCGCCTGCGGCGGGGCATCCTCTACCGTATCGCGCGCGAGCTCGGCTGCTCGAAGATCGCCCTCGGCCACCACCGAGACGACGCCGTGACGACGCTGCTCCTGAACCTGATCTTCGCCGGCCAGCTGAAGTCCATGCCTCCGAAGCTCATCTCCGACGCTGGCGACAACGTCGTGATCCGCCCGCTGATCTACTGTGCCGAGGCCGAGCTCGCCGCGTTCGCCGCGGAGGAGCGCTTCCCCATCATCCCCTGCGATCTGTGCGGATCACAGGACAACCTCCAGCGCAAGGCGGTGAGCCGGCTCCTCGCCGAGCTCGACGCGCGCCACCCCGGGGCGCGGCAGAACATGCTCGCCGCCCTCGGCAACGTGCGCCCGAGCCACCTCTTCGACACGGGCCTCTGGAAGCGGCTCGGGCTCGAGGTCGCCCGGGAAGAGGGGGGCGCGCGCGGCGAAGCAAGCGTCGACGCGCCGGCGCCGGATGTGCTGCCCGTGGGCAACCTGCTGAGAAATCTGGCCTAGCGGCTCGCTCATGAGCACGGATGTCCCCGGCGCGATCTCGATCGGCGCTCCGCGCGAAGCGGAGTCGGGCGCGCCCGCAACCGGCGGACGCGGCGGAACGGTGGCGCGCGAGGGCGATGCGCCGTCCGCCGCGGATGGCCCGGAGGCGGCGCAGTCCGGCGCGGCGCGCCTGGGTCTCGGGGATGGGGGCGCCCCGCAGGCGCTGCTGGCTGCGGTCGTCGCCTGGATGATCACGGTCGCGCCTGCCGGGTTCGGCCGCGGCGCGCCGGTATCCGCCAGCGTCGCCGCCACGCTCGCCTTCCTGTGCGGCATCGCTGCGCCGCTGGTCGCCGCGTCCCACCGCCGGGCGGCGCGGCACCTCGGCATCTCTGTCTTCTTGGCGCTCGTCACGTTGACCTGGCTGCTCGCCTCTCCTTCGCTTCAGCCGTCCCGCCTCGACCCGGTCCGGGCGGCGATCGGCGGGATCGCCTGGGGAATCTTCGCGCTTTCCTGGCGCGATCGCTGGGATGTGCGGCGCCAGTCGGAGCCGGACCCGGATGCCCCCCTCCTGCAGGCCCGGGCCCACCTGCCTCCGCTCGCCGTCGCGGTCATCGCGTTCGGCGCGCTGGTGAGCCTCGCCATCCTCGTGCTCGCATGGCGCGTCCGGGACCCGGACCGCGCCCTCCTGGCCCAGGCTGTCGCCGTGGCCTGCGCCGTCGCGCTGATCACCGCGGCCGCCGGCGTCGCGGTCGCCCGTGGCCGCCGACACACGGCGGGCGCACGCCGGCTCAGCCACCGCGCCGTCCGGCAGCTGCTGGTCCTGATCGTCTTCGCCGTCCTGGGGGCGGTGGTGATGATGCTGCGCTGAGCAGCGGCCCGGCCGTGGCCTGCCGCAGCCCGCAGCGTCCGCGCATCCCCGTCGGTTCCGTGTCAAATCGCGTTACACTCACGCGCGTGTCCCGTGCAGTCGATGTCTTCGCGATTCTGCTCCTCGCCGCCGCCGCGTTCTCCTTCGCCTTCGGGGTCCACGCCCTCGGCGATCGCCAGGATTTCAAGGCCATCTACCTCCTGGTGATCGGCGGGCTCTCGCTCAAGGCGTCCACGGAGATCCTTCGTCCCCGTGGGGGTAGCGCGTGAGCCCTGTGCGCGGGATGAGCGCGGCCGCCGCGTGTCTGTGCGCGTGCGCGGCCTGGGCTGCTCTGTCGACGTCCGCGCGGGGGGCGCTGCCGCTTCCGCCCGATGTGGCGGCCCGTGTGGGCGCGGTCGCCATCCCTGTCGACTCGGTGGCCCGCATCGCGGCGGCGCAGCACGTCTCGCCCGCGCAGGCCCGGGATGCGGTGGTCCGCGACGCGCTCTTTGCCGCCGAGGCACGAGATCGCGGCCTCGAGCACGAGCCCGAGGTGCAGCGCGACATCAGCGCGGTGCTGGCCCGCCGCCTGCTTCACCGACTGAAAGAGGAGGCGGAGAGCGCCGGCCCGGTGACGGACGACGAGCTGCGCGTCGCCACCGAACGGCACTGGCTCGATCTCGATCGTCCCGAGGGATACCGCACCGTGCACGCCGTCGTGAGGCTCTCGGCGGACGCCGGCGAGGCCACGCGTGACAAGGCGAGGGCGATCGCCGACGCGATCCGGACGGCGGTGCTGTCGTCGCGCGAGGTGGCCCGGCGCTCCGAGCCGCCGCGCGCCGCGGGGACGCGGCAACCGCCCACCGATCCGGCTGCCGACGCGTTCATCAGCGCCGCGAAAAGCGTCCCCGCCGAGGGCCTCGATGTCGTCGCGCAGGCGCTCCCTCCCGTGACTGCAGCGGGCCGCGTGCTCACCCCGGAGCCGCAGCAGTTCGACGTCGATTTTTCCCGCGCGGCGGCGTCGTCGCTGAATGTGCGCGGAGACGTCAGCGCACCGGTCGCGTCGTCGTTCGGCGTGCACATCATCATGCTCCTCGAGCGCATCCCGTCGCAGGTGGTGCCCGTCGAGGAGCGACGCGCTCTTGTGCGCGATGAGATCATGACGGACCGCGCACGCGCCGCGCAGGCTAGGCTCCTCGAGGCGCTGCGGCGCGAGCCGAAGGTCGTCGGCGGCGTCGACGCGTTGCTCGAGCTCGTTCGGATAGACCCATGACCACCTCGCGCAACGGAGCTCGTAAGCGGAGCCAGTGCGGGCTTTCACGCGACCAGACGCCCTCCTCGTTCGCGTCGATCCTCGAGGATCTCCTGTGCGCGATCCCCGGCGCACATGCCGCTGCGCTCGTGGACTTCGAGGGGGAGACGATCGACTACGCGGGCCGGCTCGAGCCCTTCGACGTGAAGGTCACCGCGGCCCACTGGCAGATCGTGCTGGCCGACATCGCGAGCACACCCCTGGGCGTGCCGCGCCAGCTCACGGTGCGCGCCCATCGCCGGAGCTACATCGTTCGACAGCTGCAACCTGGCTACGCTCTGGTCCTCGTGCTGCACCCGCGTGCCGCCTTCGCCGCGTCCCATCGCGCGCTGCAGGAGGCCGACGCGCGGCTCTGCGCCGAGGCCGGCTGGACCACGTCCCGCACCACGCGGTGGTACTGCGTCGACGTCGAGACCGAGGCTTCGGATCGGGGCCGCCCCGCCCGGCTCCGGGGCGCGGGCGGCTGGCAGCCGGTCGAGGTGATGGGCTCGATGGTAGGCCTCAACCCTCGTGAGAAAGGCTTCAGGATCCGGCTCCCGAGCGGCGCGGAGATGCTGCTCATCCGTGAGCGCATGGGCCGCT
>JAICEP010000307.1 GCA_025924095.1 Sorangium sp. | reverse complement strand
GTGGTCTCCGTTCCGGTCGTTGTCCATGCCACCTGACTCGTGGATGGTTCGACGGCGGCTGTCCTTCATTCGAACGACCGGGAGCACGAATTTTTCCGGCTCTGTTGGCTCGGCAACAACCGACAAGCATCACCCGAGCTCCCTTGGAGAGCAGGCGTCGGGGGGAGCGGCCGTGCGCGGGCGCGCGTGGGGAGGGCGGATGTCGGAGCGCAAAAGAAAGAGAAGAGGACGCCGGCTGGGGGGGAGCCGGCGCCCTCTTCATGAGCGCGCGCTCGCTCTCACGAACGCGTGCTCGCGGCTAGTTCTCGAACCGGACGTTGTCCAGGTAGTAGGGCCCCGTGTTGCTGGTCACGTTGAGGTTGAACTGAAGCTTCACGTCGCTCGGCGCCAGGTTCAGCGCGGTCAGGGTCGCGGTCGGAAGCGCGGCGAACTGGATCCTCTGGAACGACCCCGGGGTGACCAGGCTGAGCGAGGTGTTCCCGGCCCACTGGTTGTTGATGCCGGCCGAGGGGATGGAGATCAGCACCTCGATGTTGCCGGCCCAGCCCGGGGCCGGCTGGATGGGGGACACGAAGAGGTCGAGCGTGATCTTGTTGCCCGCCAGGGTGAGGCCCGCGGTGCTGAAGCTCGGGCTGACGATCGCGTTGAAGCTGGCCGGGGTCTGGACCTGGAGCGAGGCGATGCCCTCCACCGCGCGGCCCGTGTGGACCGACAGCTGGGCCTGCGTCGAGGTCCACGCGCCCGGCTTCTCGAACCCGAGGATCGGGTTGTTGAGGAGGAAGTCGGCCATCACGTCCTTCCGGAACGGGATGAACAGGTCGGTGAGGGCCTCCGAGATGATGAAGCGCTGCCCGCCCTCGATGGGGTCGCTCTCGAGCTGCTCGGTCGTCTGGATGAACGGGCTCGTCTTGGCGAGCGTCTTCGTCGTGCCGAGGTCGAGATCGACCGTCGGCGAGCCCGTGGCGTCGCCGATGGGCTCATGGCACCCGCTGCACGAGAGCGAGAACGCGCGCCCGACGATCTGGTCCGGCGTGAGCGTGCTGCCCATGGCGGTGAGCTTGCTCTGGATGCTCGTCCTGAGCGCCGAGGGCCCGCTGCCGAACGTCGCGAAGTAGTTGTTCTGCAGGCCGATCATCTGGCTCTCCCCGGCGTTCATGGTCGTCGGGTAGCCCGGCTCGAAGGCGAAGCGGTTGATGTCGTCCGCCGCGGCGAGCCGCTCCACCAGGTCGGGGAACGACGTGCTCCGGAAGGCGACGGCGCGCGCGTCGGTCGAGGCGGGATCGAAGAGCGGCGCGGCCGGGGTGTCCTTCACGAAGGACGGGGTCACGACCAGCGTGGCGCTGCTCCCGGAGCCGCCGTGCAGGAGCCTGAACTCCCGCAGGTTCCAGGTGGTGAAGGGCACGGGCGGATCCCCGACGACCTCGGGGGCGAAGAGGAACTCGTTGGTCCGGATCTGGCCGCCGTACGGCCCTGCGCTCTGGCCGTAGTGATCGATGTGAATGACGGGCTCGAACCCGGGCAGGCCCTCGAAGTAGAAGTCGTGCAGCGCGTCCCTCCGGGTCGCCAGGCTCTTCGTCGTATCCGACAGGCCGTACCAGAAATTGGCGACCGGGCGGCACCCTTCCCGGCCGAGGCTCGGCGTCGGGTTCGGCAGCCGGGCCTCGAAGATGATGAAGTTGCGCAGCTGGAACGCGCCCGGCGTCATGCCCGAGCGCCTCGCGAAGACCACGCGGTACTCACCGCAGTTGGCGCCGTCCGGCGGGGCGAGGTCGAAGCGGTTTGACAGGGTCGTGGCGACGTACGCGTTGTCGGCCGTCTCGTCGGCGAAAGGATCCCTGTCGGCCTCGAAGCCCACGGCGCGGGCGCAGTCGATCGGCCAGCCGTTGATGGACCCGTCCGAGCCGGGGATCACCACGTCATCGCAGTTCGGGCCGAGGCCGAGCCCGTCCGCGGCCTTCCGGTTCGTGTCCATGAGCTGCCGGAACAGCTGGAGGGGCGTCATGCTGACGCCCGCCTGATCGATGAGCTGCTGGAGCGCGTCCTTCAGCGTGAAGGCGCTGAGGATGTCGGCGTTCGTGACGACGAGCGACTTTCGCCCCTCGATGGCGAACGGCAGGGAGAGCGCCTGGGCGGTGGACGCGGCTTCGCCCTCCGCGAGATCAACCGCCTCGCCGTCCCCCGGCGCGATGTCCGCGCAGGAGACCGGCAGCATCGCGAGCGAAACCAGCGCGGCGCGCCGCGCCCTCCGCCACGCCCCGGCGGGGGCAGAACCAGAATGAGAGTGCACAGAACTGCTCGAACTCGACCACCTAGAGAACATGAAACCTCCTGAGAACCACGACGACAAACAACGATGGATCCGCGCTGCAGAGCGCGCGCACGCGGGCGGCGGATGAAGGTGCGGGCCGGGCTCGACGACCGCGGGCGAGCGCGTGCGTCGGTCCGCGAAGAGACGGAGCCAGCGCGCGCCCACAAGGGGCACGCCTCGCCGCCGCCGACACGGCAGCACCGGCTCGTCGAGCTACGGTCCCGCGACGAGGCGCTCCGGCGCTTTCATCGCCCGGAGCAGCTGCCCGTGAACGCGGGCTGGAACTTAGTACTGTTTACGAAGCGATCAAGCTCTATCAGGTGTCGTGTTCGTGGCGCGCGGTCCCGGTGCCAGGGGATCACGATCGGATCGCAGTTCGTGAACGAGCGGAACCTCGTGAACGAGGTGATCGCCATTCATGGACTCGAACGTCGTGTGGAGGTCGTACGTGAAGCCGTCGTTGTGCTCGCGCTCCTCGTTGCCCCAGCCCTGGTCGTCGATGGGGAAGAACTCCGTCTCCAGGAAGATGCCTGTCCCGCGATCGCTCACGTTCCTGGGGACGGTGTACGGGATCGCGAGGTTGACCCCCGGCTCGTCCCGGAACCATGGAGCGAACGCCGCGGCTCCGGTCGTGCGGCCCGTGGGCCCGGAGGGGTTCCCGTGAATGCTGCCGAGCCCGCCGGTCCTTCACGGAATCGTGAGGGGGGCGCGTCGTTCTCCCGGCACCCGGCCCGCCGGCGTCACGGGCTCACGGCGCCGCGCTCACGATCCGGCGCACCGGCTCGGCGAAGGAGCTCGAGGGATAGCGCGCGACGAACGCCGCCGCGCGCGCCCGCGCCTCGTCGGCGCGACCGAGGCGCGTCAGCGCGCGGATCGCGATGAACTCCCGCTCCTCCGCGAGCCGCCCCTTCGGGAAATCGGTCTGGTGTCTGTCCAGCGCGGCCAGGGCGGCCTCCGGGTCCTGCGCGAGCGCGGCCCTCGACTTGTCGACGAGGTTCGACTCGCGGACCAGGTCGTCGTTGTCCACCGCGGCGATCGCCTCGGGCGCGGGCACGGCCGGCCGGGTGTTTCGCGGCGCCTCCCGGCGGGCGGCGGCTGCGGCCGGCGGCGGCGCCTCGGGCGCAGGCGGCGGAGCCTCGGGCGCCGGCGCCGCGGTGGGGGCGCCGCCCCGCGCGCTCGAGAACAGCTGCTCCAGCGGCAGGTCCGTCAGCAACGGGGGCGGCGCGACCGACGCGGCGGCGCTCCGGCCCTCGTCGAGGGCGACGTGGAGCCCGGCCCCGCCGGCGCCGAGGCCCACCGCGAGGAAGATCCCCTTGATCCACATCGGCACCGTCGCACCGGCGGCCGCGGTCGTCCCCAGCGGCGCCACCCGGGCCGCGGTGCGCGCGAGCTCGGCGGCGGTCATCGATCGCGGGCGCGCGGCGGCGAGGAGGAGCTCGCGGGCTCCCAGCGGGGCGCCGCCACCTTCCTGGTTCCATCGCTTCGGATCGCTCATCTGGCCCCCCTGCGTGCGCATTCGGCCTCGCTCTTCTTCAGCAGCGTGGCGAACTCTTTTCGTGCTGCGTGGAGCCGCGAGTATACGGTCCCGACGGGGACGCCGACCAGGCTCGCGATCTCGTTGCAGGGCATCTCTTCGATCTCGAACATGACAAACACGGCTCTTCGGTCGAGATCCATGGCCTCGAGGATGCCATCGAGCTGCAATCTCGCCTGACGTTGGGAGGTGATCTCTTCGGGGCCGCGCGCGGAGTCCGGCACGTCGTCCACCGCCTCGCCGAGCCGCTCCCGGCGCGTGTGCGCGCGGCGGCGCTGCGAGGCGGCGACGCGACGGCAGATGGCGAAGAGCCAGGTCGTGATGGGGCAGGCCCAGTCGAAGGACGGGAGCCGCCGCTGGACGACGATGAAGACGTCCTGGAAGGCATCTTCCAGGTCCGGGCGCTGGATGCCGAACCTCTGCAGGGTGGCCCAGACGAATCCGCCGTGCTCGGCGTGCAGGGCGACGAGGCTCCGTGGCGGCTGTCTGGCGTCGCCCAGGGCCTCGGCTTGTAAGCATTGCTCCACGCTCTGGTGGATGCCGTCAGCCGGAGGATCCTTCATCAAAACGTGATCCCGACCCCCCCGAACGCCGCGCCGGCGACGGCCGGCTGCTCGAAGCCCGCCGGCTGCCCGTCCTGCAGCTGGAAGCTGTACCGCGTCATCGGAACGAAGAGGTCGATCCCTGTCTCGAGCCGCAGCGGCCCGACGATGCGGACGCCGAGCCGGGTGCCCGCCCCGAGGCTGAGCCACGCCCGCGAGCCGACGTCGGTCGGCAGGATCGTCGGGGTGATCTGCTCGTCCCCGTAGATGACGGCGTAGATGGCGCCCGCCACCACCCGGCCGCAGAGCCCGAAGACGAGCGCTCGGCTCCGGACCATCTCCAGGCACCCGCCGAGCCAGCCCGCCGTGAGGCCGAAGGCGAACGTCCGCCGGGTCGCGTGCTGCTCCGGGAGCCAGAGCGCCCCCGTCTCGAGGGTCCATCGCGGCAGGATCGACCACTCGCCCGACAGGGCGACGCCCGCCCCGGGCGAGGGGACGATGCCCACGGACGCGAACCCGCGCCAGGCGACCGAGATCCCCCCGGGCGGCGGGCCCTCGGCCGGCGGCGGCGCTGCCCGGGGCTCCGCCGGCCAGGGGAACGGCGGCTCCGGCGACCGCACGGCCTCCGGAGGGCTCGGCGGACGCACGGCGGCCGGCGGGGGCGGAGGGCTCGGCGGGGTCTCGGCGGCCGGCGGAGGCGGAGGGCTCGGCGGCGTCTCGGCGGCCGGGGGGGCGAGGCCGGCCTCGGGATCGGTGGTGAGCATGATGTGCACGGCCGCGGCGGCGACGATCCCGTCGCAGGTCAGGCCGTGGTCGGAGAACTCGCGGACGGTCGGCGGGGCGCCGTCGCACAGCTGGGTCCGGATCGTGGCCGACCAGGCGCCGGGCTGCCCTTGCACCACGGCCTCGATCGAGGCGACCTTGCCCGTGGTGACGAGCTCCCGCCCGAGCCGCCGCGAGATCTCGGCGCGGAACCGGGACGCCGCAGGGCACTGCACCTCCGCGCCTGCGAGGCGCACCCACGACACGTCCGCGGCGGCGCGGTCGCACTCCTCCGCCCGCGCCCCGGCCGGCGCGAGCGCAGCGCAGGCGCCGAGGACCGACACGAGCGTACGTAGTACGGCCGGCGCGCTGCTCATCGCCGCCTCCCTTCGCGCCGGCTGCTCGGGCTCGCTGCGGGGGAAGGGGCGACTTCGTGGGGGGCGGCGCGCCATGACGGAGAGAATGCTAGCTCAGTCGCCAAACGGTTCGGGGCTCGTGTACACGCGGGCGGTTCACAACTCACAGGAATTACGGGCGCCGTTGCTGGTTTGCTTCCCCCGCGTGTACACGAGGATCCCCGGGTGGGGAAGGCTCCCGGACGACGCGCCGATGCCGGCAAGGCGACGAGTGCCTCGGCCCTCCGCGCGCCTACGCGCGGCGGGCGGCGAGCGCGATTCGCCTGGCGTGCGCCCGCGACCGGAAGGCCGCGGGCGAGCGCGTGGTGCTGGAGTGCCGCGGCGCCGCGGTGAGCGAGGCGGAGCCCGCTGCGGGGGGCGCGCCACGGGAGCACGAGCGCGCGGGGTAACGTCGTACGCTCCGCCGCCTGGAGGACGACATGGCCGCCGCGAAGCGAAGCGCAGCAGTCATCGATTCGCTATGGGATCGAGCGGCTCTTCATCGACCAAGAGCTCGCCTGGGTGAGCGACACGATCGCTCCGGAGCTGCTGCCGCCCTCGACCGCCGGCGGTCAATCTCGGCGATCTGTCCACCCATCAATCGCTGTCGTCGGAGCTCGAGGACATCGCGTCGAAGGGGGGCCGCGCGCTCCGCACGAGACGTAACGGCGCCGGAGCTCGGATTGACCACCGCGCGCGCTGAGCACGCGCGCAGGGCTGTGGATTCCCATGCTCGCTCATCGCTCGGTGTAGACACGCCTGGACATAAGCACGTTATCAACGTGCATGTCGTCTGCCAGCGTGATTGCCGGACACGAGAGACATCGAGCGAGGAACCCACGAGGAATCGACGAGGAACCCACGAGGAATCGAGCGAGGAATCGAACGAGGAATCGAGCGAGGAATCGAGCGAGGAATCGAGCGAGGAACCCACGAGGACCGACTCTCCTTCTCCCGCGCGCGCTGGACAGGGCATCGGCCGCCGGGCGATACTTGCTTCATGCAGGTCGGCGATGTCGTCGGGCAGCGGTTCGAGCTCCTGGAGCTCGCTGGCTCCGGCGGCATGGGGGAGGTCTTCCGGGCGCTCGATCGGGCGACCGGCACCACGGTCGCCCTCAAGGTGGTGCTCGGCGGGAGCGCGCTCGAGGCGCGGTTCGAGCGGGAGGCAAGGCTCCTGTCGGAGCTCTCCCACCCGGGCATCGTGCGGCACGTGGCGCACGGGAGGACCGGCTCGGGCAAGTCCTATCTCGCCATGGAATGGCTCGAAGGGGAGGACCTCGCGCGGCGCCTCCTGCGCGGCCGGCTCACCATCGAAGAGACGGTGACGCTCGGGGTGAAGGCCGGCGAGGCGCTCGCCGCCGCGCACGCCCGCGACATCGTCCACCGCGATCTCAAGCCAAGCAACCTGTTCCTCGTCGAAGGGCAGATAGACCAGGTGAAGATCCTCGACTTCGGGATCGCGCGGCGGCTCGACGCGACGCCGATGACCCTGACGGGGGTCGCCCTCGGGACGCCGGCCTACATGGCCCCGGAGCAGGCGCGCGTCGGGTACAGCGCGCTCACGCCGCGCGCCGACGTGTTCGCCCTCGGCTGCGTGCTCTTCGAGTGCCTCACGGGCAGCCCCGCGTTCGTCGGCGAGAACATCCCCGCCATCCTCGCGAAGATCCTGTTCGGCGAGGTCCCCGCGGTCCGCTCGCTCCGCCCCGAGGTCCCCCCCCAGCTCGACGCGGTGATCCACCTGATGCTCGCCAAGGAGCCGGAGGAGCGCCTCGGCGACGGGGCGACCGTCGCCGTGATCCTGAGCACGCTGCGGTGCGCCGGCAGCATCCCCCCGCGCGCGCCCGCCTCGGAGCGCTCCGACGCGCTCACCTCGAGCGAGCTGCGGCTGCTCTCCGTGCTGCTCCTGGGGAGGGAACCCACGCCGGCCGAGGTCGAGACCGCGCCGCTCGATCAGACGCTGCAGGTGACCGTGGAGGTGCAGCTGCGGCAGGTCGTGGAGGCGCACGGCGGGCACATGGAGGCGCTCGCCGACGGCTCCTCGGTGATCGCCATCGTCGCGAGCCGGGACGCGACCGACCAGGCGGCGCACGCGGCGCGCTGCGCGCTGGCGCTGCGGAAGCTCGCCCCGACCCGGCCCATGGCGCTCTCCACGGGCCGGGCGCACATGGCGCGGCAGCTGCCGATGGGGGAGGCGATCGACCGGGCGGCGCGGCTGCTCGGCGCCTGCGAGGCGAGGCGGGCCGCCCAGCGGCAGCCCGACTCGCGCGCGCCGCCGATCGCGGTCGACGACGTGACGGCCCGGCTCCTCGGCGCGCGGTTCGAGGTGTCCGGCGAGGGCGAGCGGAGGGAGCTCCACGGCGAGCGCGATCTCGCGGGCAGCGCGCGGACGCTGCTCGGCAAGGCGAGCGCGTGCGTCGGCCGGGATCGCGAGCTGCTCACGCTGAACACGATCTTCGCCGAGTGCGTCGAGATGCCGGGCGCCCGCGCCGTCCTCGTGACGGCGCCCGCCGGCATCGGCAAGTCCAGGATCGCCCACGAGTTCACGCGCGCGCTCCGCGCCCACGGCGAGCCGGTCGAGATCTGGACCGGCTGCGGCGACGCGCTGCGCGTGGGCTCCGCGTTCGGCCTGCTCGGGCAGGCGATCCGGTGCGCGTGCGGCATCCAGGACGGCGAGGCGGCCTCTGCCCGCAAGCAGAAGGTGCTCGCGCGGGTCGCGCGGCACGTCCCCGGCCCCGACCGCGAGCGCGTGGCCGTGTTCCTCGGGGAGATCGCCGGCGTCCAGTTCACCGGCGCCGAGAGCGCGCTCCTGCGCGCGGCCCGCGAGGACGCGGAGACCATGCGCAAGCAGATGCGCCGCGCGTGGGAGGACTTCCTCGCCGCCGAGACGTCGGCCCACCCCGTCCTGCTCGTGCTCGAGGACCTGCACTGGGGCGATCTGCCGACCGTGCGCTTCGTCGACGCGGTGCTCGGCGCGCTCGGCGAGCAGCCGTTCATGGTGCTCGGGCTGGCGCGCCCCGAGGTCCACGGGCTGTTCCCGTCGCTCTGGGGCGGGCGCGCATTGAGTGGTATTCATCTCACAAAATTGCCGCGCAAGGCGTGCGAGCGCCTGGTCCGCCATGCGTTCGGCGAGGATCTGGATGCGGCGACGGTGGCGCGGCTCGTGGCGCACGCGGACGGCCACGCGTTCTATCTGGAGGAGCTGATCCGCGCCGTGGCGGAGGGCAAGGGCGACGTGCTGCCGGAGACGGTGCTGGCGATGGTCCAGGCGCGGCTCGCGGCGCTCGACGGCGAGGCGCGGAAGGTGCTGCGCGCGGCGAGCGTGTTCGGCGACGTCTTCTG
>JAICEP010000306.1 GCA_025924095.1 Sorangium sp. | reverse complement strand
GGTGAGGAGCAGCAGCTGCTTCCGGTCCGCGAACCACGCGGGGGCCACCAGCTCGCCGAGGAGCTTCATGTGGGCCCGGGCTTCTGGCCTGGTCACGCGGGGGAGGTCGACGAGCGACTCGGGCGAGCGCGCCGCGACGTGCTCGGCGATGGCCCACCGCTGCGCCGCGATCGCCCCGTCGAGATCCGTCGCGGGCAGCTCGACCCCGAAGTCCGCGCGCAGCGCGTCGCGTCCCCAGCCGAGCGCCAGATCGTGCTCGCCGGTGATCGTCGCGCTCATGATCCGGAGCGCCTCCAGATCGACCTTCTCGGGGATCGACGTCGCGTGGCGGAGCCCCTCCTCCACGAGCGCGCGGGCCATGGCGTGCTGATCGGTCAGCGCGGCGCACTCCGCCGCGTCGCGATGGAGGGAGAACCAGAGCTCGTAGCACGAGCGGGGGGCGCCCTCCGGCAGCAGGCGGAGGCCGCTGCGGAAGTATGCGAGCGCCGGGCCGTAGGCCGCGGCGCGGCGCGCCTTGAGTCCGGCGCGGTGGTTCAGCCGCGCGAGGTGGCCCCGCTGCTCCGCGTCGAGCGGCGTCGGGCCGAGGTTCAGCTGGTCCACGGCGTGGAACAGCGCGCTCTCCGCCTCGTCGCCGCAGGAGGCCTCGAGGAAGCGGCCGATCTCCAGGTGCAGCTGCCTCCGCCGCTCCTCTGGCGCGAGCTCGTAGGCGGCCTGCTGGACGCGATCGTGGGCGAACCGGACCGCGAGCTCCCGGCCGCGCTGGCGCGCGCTGTCCGGCAGGATGAGGCCCTCCCGGAGCGGCTGGCCGAGCGACGCGATCGTCTCGTCGATGGACCGGCCCGACACGGCGGCGACGATCCCGAGCTCCGAGCGCCTCCCGATGCACGCGGCGATCTGCAGGAGCTCCTGCGCCTCCTCGGGCAGCTTGCGGACGGACTCCGCCATCAGCTGAACCACGTTGTCGGTGGCCCCGACCCGCTCGATCCGGCCGAGGTCCCACGTCCACGTCGAGCGGCTCGCGTCGAAGAGGAGCAGCTGTTTCCCCTGGAGCGATCGGAGGAGCTGGCGGACGAAGAAGGGATTGCCGGCGGTCTTGGCGAGGAGGAGCTCCGCGAGCGGTCGCGCCCGCTCCGGCTCGCAGCGGAGCGCGTCGGCGAGCAGCGCGACCATCGCCTGCGCGTCGAGCGGGCCGAGCGGCAGACGGGTGATCGGGATCTGGGCTCGCCGGAGCTCCTCGAAGGTCCCCTGGAGCCGGTGCGTGAGGCCGACTTCCCTCGGCCGGTACGCCGCGATCAGCAGCACGTGCCGGCTGCCTGGATCCGCGGCCAGGGTGTGCAGGACGCGGAGCGACGCGGTGTCTGTCCACTGGAGATCGTCGAGGAAGATCGCGAGCGGCGGCCGCTGGCCGGCCACGGCGCGCACGAAGTCCTGGATCGCGAGCAGGAAGCGGCTCTCCGTGCGCATCGGATCCACGGCGGGCAGATCGGGCGTCCCCGCGAAGAGGTCGGCGAGCTCCGGGCAGAGCGCTGCGAGCGCGCGGCAGGGCGCGCTCGCAGCGTCCCTGAGCTGCGCGCGGCTGTCCTCCGGCTCGGCGTGAAGGGTGGCCGCGAGGGTGCGGAGCGCCTCCGTCAATGAGGCGTAGGGCACGTTGGCGGCGCGCAGATCGAATTTCCCCTCGATGAACCGCCCGCCCCGCTTGGCGACCGCGCTTTGCAGCGCCTCGACGAGGGCGGTCTTTCCGATGCCCGCCTCTCCGGTCACCAGCACGAGCTCTGTCCGGCCCTCCGACGCGCGGGCGAGCGCGCCGTGCAGCGTGGCGAGCTCGCGCTCGCGCCCGAACAGGCGCTCGGGCAGCGGGAGCCACCGCGCGAGGTCGAGGCGGCCGAGCTCGAACGGCTCGATGTCGCCGGTGGAGAGCCACCGCCTCCGCGCCTCGCGCAGGTCCTGGGCGAGGCTCTCGGCGCTCTGGTACCGCAGCTCCGGCATCTTCGCGAGGAGCCGCTGCATGAGCTCGGACAGCGTCGCCGGGACGTAGGCGCTCACCTCGTGCGCGGGCACGGGGCTCCTCGCCAGCTGGGCGTGCACGAGCGCGAGCGGATCGAGGTCCTGGAACGGCGGCGCGCCGATGAGCATGGC
The DNA here is from genome assembly GCA_025924095.1 of Sorangium sp. GTDB lineage: Bacteria > Myxococcota_A > Polyangia > Polyangiales > Polyangiaceae > Sorangium. The sequence goes on along the minus strand of JAICEP010000306.1, from coordinate 6,778 downwards.
GTAGAAGGTCGCGCCCAGCGCGTACAGGTCCGAGCGCGCGTCGATGAACCGGCCTGTGCGCCCGAGCTGCTCGGGGGACAGGAAGGGGAGCGCCTTCAGCTTCTCGATCTCGACGGCGCCGGGCGCGCTCGTGAGCTCGGCCGCGTCCACGAAGTGGACGAGGGTGACCTGCCCGTCCGCGCCGAGGACCACGCGGCTGGGGGCGATCGCGCGGTGGACGACGCCGCCCGCGTGGATGCGCGCGCAGGCGTCGGCGAGCGCGACGGCGATGTCGAAGAACGCGTCGAGCGCGAGCGGCCCTCGGGCGAGCCGCCGCTCGAGGTCCTCGGGGCCCGCGTCCTCGAGGAGGAGCGCGGGCGCGCTCTCGGGGCCCTCCAGCGCGAGCGGCCGTGCGACCCCCGGCACGTCGAGCCGGCGCAGGAAGGCGTGCTCGCGCAGCAGGAGAGCCGCCGCGCCCGGGGCCGGAGGGCTCCCGCGGACGGTCTTCTGCACGACCGTCCTGCCGTCGACCGTGAACCTGCGGAGCAGAAAGCGGCCGCAGCGGTGGACCTGGGTCGCTTCCGCCCGAGTCATACGCGTTCCCCCTCGCGCAATTCACGGGAATATAAACCAAGGTGCGTGTGCACGCGAGCCGGGAATCCTCGGCCTCAGGATACGACCCGGCGCCGTCGAAGCGAACGTCGTGGAGCGGGCGCTCGAGCCTCCCGTCCGGTCCTCGTGGCCCGCTCCTGCTCGCGCTGCTCCTCGATCAATCCAGCGAGCGAAGGTGCTAGGATGACGCTGCGCATGTCCGGCGGGTGGGCGGCTGCCCGGCGCCGGCGCGCACACCGGGGAGCTTCGATGAACGCACCTGTCGTTGCAGGGGACGTGATCGCCGAGAAGTACCGGGTCGACCGGGTCCTGGCCAGGGGCGGGAGGGGGATGGTGCTCGGCGCCAGCCGCCTCGTCCACCCCGAGCGGGTCGCGATCAAGCTCCTGGTCGGCGACTCCAGCCCTGCGCTCGTGGAGCGGTTCCTCCGTGAGGCGCGCGCGGCGGTGCGGCTCAAGGGCGAGCACGTCGTGCGGGGGCTCGACGTCGGCCAGCTCGACTCGGGCGTCCCGTACCTGGTCATGGAGCACCTCGACGGCCGCGATCTCGCCGAGCTGCTCCGCGACCGCGGCCAGCTCGAGATCTCGGAGGCTGTCGATTGCGTGCTGCAGGCCTGCGTGGGGATGGCCGAGGCGCACGCCGCGGGGATCGTGCACGGCAATCTCAAGCCGGCGAACCTGTTCCTCACGACGACCCCCGGCGGCGCGACGCTCCTCAAGGTGCTCGACGTCGGCATCTCGAGGGACCCGTCCTTCGCGTGCGAGGGCGACGGCGGCGCGCCGGCGCAGGAGGGACTCGACTGTCCCTTCTACATGGCGCCGGAGCAGCTGCGGCCGTCGAGCGCCTTCGATGCGCGCGCCGACATCTGGTCGCTCGGCGCGATCCTCTACCGGCTCCTGACGGGGCAGCCTCCCTTCGAGGCGAGCTCGCCCGCCGATCTCGCCCTGCGCGTCGCGAGCGCCGAGCCGGCGCTCCCGAGCGCGCTCCGGCCCGACATTCCCCCCACCGTCGAGCGCGTGCTCCTCGGCTGCCTCGAGAAGGACCCGGCGCGGCGGCCCGCGAACGTGGCCGAGCTGGCGATCGCGCTCGCCCCGCACGCGCCGGTGGGCAGCCAGGAGTACGCGCAGCGCGCCGCGCGGGTCCTCGGCGCGACGTTGCCGCCGCGCCCCCGCGCCTCGCTCCCGACGATCGGGCTCGGGCTCAACGCGAAGCCACGCGCCGCGCCGCGCTTGCAGCAGGCCACCGAGCCGGGCGCGCCGGCGCTCTCGCGGGCCTTCCAGCACGACGCGCCACTCAAGGGGAGCCACAAGGTGCGCCTCGCGCTCATCGCGGCCCTCGCGTCGCTGCTCGCGATCCTCGGCGTGGCCGCGGCGCAGCTCAAGTGAGCCGGCGCCGATCGCGCCCCGCCTCCGGCGAGGGCGCCTCCGGTCGTCGCCGAGGGGGCGCAGCCGCCTCGGAGCAGGGCAGGCATGGAGAAGCCGGAAGGCCATCCCGATCGCCCACGGGCGCAGGCGCCTTCACGCGCGCAGGTCCTCGCGCCGGCGCCGAGAAAACGTGACATCGGCGTAGACCGGCTGTCGTAGTATCCGCCGCATGCCGCATTCTCTCCCACATCCCTGGGGCGGTTCCGCTCCGCCCGCGCGCATGGGCAAGGTCGCATTCCTCGGATATGGCCGCTTTGGCGCGGCGCTCGGGTCGCTGCTGGGCGACGCGGGGATCGCGGTGCGCGCGTTCGACCCTGGCGCCGAGATCCACGGCGCCGTGCGGGCCGCCTCGCTTGCGGAGCTCGTGGACGGCGCGGACCTCGTCCTCGTTGCCGTCCCGGTGCCGGCGATGCGCGAGGCCCTCGTCTCGCTGCGGCCGCACCTCGCGCCGTGGCAGGTGGTGGCCGACGTGGGCAGCGTGAAGACCGTGCCGGCGCGCGCCATGGCCGAGGTGCTCGGCGCCGACCGGCCCTGGGTGGCGACGCACCCCCTCTTCGGTCCGGCGAGCCTCGCCCGCGGCGAGCGCCCGCTGCGCGCCGTCGTCTGCCCGAACCCGGTCCATCCGGACGCGGTGCGCCGCGTCGTCGCGCTGTTCGAGCGGATCGGGTGTCAGGTGCTGGAGCAGGCCCCGGACGAGCACGACCGGGTGATGGCCTTCACGCACGCGCTCGCGTTCTTCATCGCGAAGGGCATGCTGGACGCGGGCGTGCCCGCCGGCGCGCCGTACGCGCCGCCCTCGTTCCAGGGCATCGCGCACACGATCGAGACGGTGCGCGTCGACGCGGGGCACCTGTTCGCTGCGCTGCACCGCGAGAACCCCTTCGCGGGCGAGGCGCGCCGCCGCCTCATCAGCGCGCTCGTCGCCGTCGATCGCAGCCTCGATGTCCCGACCAAGGACGCCGCGCCCGAGGACCTCGCCGCGCTCTCGATCCCCGATCTCGGCTCGCTCTCCCCCGAGCTCCGCGAGACGCGGGAGCTCATCGACGAGCTGGATCTGGAGCTCGTCGACCTGCTCGCGCGCCGGTCCGAGCTCGTCCAGCGCGCCGCGCGCGCCAAGGCCACGATCGGCGCTGCGGTCCGGGATCCCGTGCGCGAGGCGCGGCTCATGGAGTCGCGCCGCCGCCGGGCCGTCGAGCTCGGCCTCGACGCCGACGGGATCGCCGAGGTCTTCGAGGTGATCCTCCGGCACTCGCGCTCCCTGCAGGAGCGGCGCTCCTCCACCTAGCGTGGCGACGGCGCGCGGAGCGCGGGAGAAACTCCTCACCACGGAAACGCGACGGACACGGAGAGCGTCAACAACAACCGCGCTGCTTTACGCGCCTGTCGCGTCGGTTCTCGCGTCCGCTTTTGCATCGGTTGTTGTATCGCGTTTCGTGGTTCGCACCGCGTTTCGCGTCGATTTCCTCCGTGCCTCTCTCTCGATTCGCGATCTCCCTCACGGCCTCTCCATGAGGCGGCGCTCGCCCCATGGCGCCGCGAAATCCCTTTCCACGCCGGCGCGCTTCGGTGTACGGTCGGCCTTTCGGGGATCATGGAGCAGCATCGGGAGCTCCCTTATTGGCACTGCAGGCGACCCCGGGGTCGCGGGTAGGACGGCGCCTAGATTACGATACGGGCTCGTCAGTGCAGTTCAGGGAGGGCTGGAATGGATCAACGGGGCGGCCATGCCGAGGAGGCCGAGCGTTCTGGGGCCGGCGGCAGGAGCGGGGTCCGCGCGCGCTCGACCGCCCTCGGGGGTGCCTCCCAGCGCGCGGGCGCCGGTCGCCGCTCGGTCGGGACGCGGCGCGGGCCCGTCTCTCGCCGCGGGACGGCGCTGCGCCCATCAGGCGACATTGTCGCCATGAACCTCTTCGGGCCGAACCCTGAAGCAGGCGCGGCATTCGCCGCCCGAAAGCGGTGGACACAGAAGAGTTCCTGAGGATGCTGCGAGGTCGGCCGCGGCGCTGACGCCGGGCAGGAGGGCAAGGAGACGCGGGATGAGGGCAGAAGTAGGCAGGGTCAACATCCTGGTCGTTGACGACAGGCCTGAGCAGCTCCTCTCCCTGGAGGCTGTTCTCGCTCCGCTCGGCGAGAACATCGTCAAGGCGGCGTCCGGCAGGGAGGCGCTCCGCAGCCTTCTGCAGGAGGAGTTCGCGGTCATCCTCCTCGACATCAACATGCCGGAGATAGATGGGTTCGAGACGGCGACGCTCATCCGCAAGCGAAGGAGCACGCTGCACACGCCGATCATCTTCCTGACGGCGCACAACGATCGCGCCTATGTCGAACGCAGCTATTCGCTCGGGGCGGTCGACTACATCATGACCCCGTTCGCCCCCGAGGTCCTCCGCACCAAGGTGTCTGTCTTCGTCGACCTCTCCAAGAAGACACAGAAGATCAGGCTCCAGGCGGAGTCGCTGCGCGCGCACGCGGAGCAGCTCCAGCGGCTCAACCGCGCCGCGCTCACGATCAACTCGGCCATGTCGCTCGACGCCATGGTCGCGGCGATCACCGAGGCGGCGCGCGACGTCGGTTGCGCCCATCATGCCATGACGCTCGTGAAGCTGGAGAAGCCCGGAGAGCGGGCGCGGACCGCGGTGTCGCTCTCGGAGCGGTACGCCACGTTCCAGCAGGAGGCGCCGCCCCCCATCGCCGGCAGGCTGTGCGCGTACGTGTGCGGCAGGAACAGGCCCCTCCGGATGACGCAGCGCGAGCTCTCGCAGCACCCGGAGTGGCTGGACGACGCCGGGCAGAGGCCGCCGCCGCGGGGGTACCTCGCCGTGCCGCTCACCGCGGCCGACGGTCAGAACATCGGGACCATCCAGCTCTCGGACCGGCACGACGGCGAGTTCTCGGACGACGACGAGACGGTCCTCGTGCAGCTCGCGCAGCTCGCTTCCATCGCCATCCAGAACTGCGTGCACGCCGAGGCGCGCGAGGCGAACCGCCTGAAGGACGAGTTCCTCGCCACGCTCTCCCACGAGCTGCGCAGCCCGCTCAACGCGATCCTCGGCTGGACGCAGCTCCTGCGCGGCGAGCCGTTCGACGAGCAGCGGGTGTCGCATGGCCTCGAGGTGATCGAGCGCAACGTGGCCGCGCAGACGAAGCTCATCGAGGATCTCCTCGACGTCTCCCGGGTCGCGACGGGCAAGCTGCGCATCAGCGCGGCGCCGATGGCGCTCGCGCCCGTCGTGGAGATCGCCATCGACGCGATCCGTCCAGCCGCCGAGGCGAAGGGGCTCACGATCGACGTCTCGCTCGACCCTGTCATCGAGGTGAACGGCGACGTGGATCGGCTCCAGCAGGTCGTCTCGAACCTCACGGCCAACGCGCTCAAATTCACGCGTCCTGGGGACCACATCCTCGTCTCGCTCCGGCGGGCCGGCGCCTACGCGGAGCTCACGGTGCGCGACTCGGGCGAGGGGATCGCGCCGGATTTCCTGCCCTTCGTCTTCGAGCGTTTCCGCCAGGCCGACAGCACGAGCCGCAGGACGCACGCGGGGCTCGGCATCGGGCTGTCGCTCGTGCGTCACATCGTCGAGGCCCACAGCGGCTCGGTCGTGGCCGAGAGCCCCGGGCTGCAGAAGGGCTCGATGTTCGTGGTCCGGCTCCCGCTCTGCGGGGTCGAGCGCAGCTCGTTGGCGGCGTCGATGAAGGACGTGCGCTCGCGCTCGCTCGCGTCGTCGGAGGCCGCGTTCGATCTCGGCGGGCTCCACGTCCTGCTCGTCGAGGACGACGCGGACGCCCGGGAGCTCCTCCAGGAGGTGCTCTCGCAGCACCACGCCGAGGTGACGGCCGTGGCCTCGGCCAGCGAGGCGCTCGCCGCGTTCTGCGCGGCACGCCCGCACGTGCTCGTGAGCGACATCGCCATGCCGGGCGAGGACGGCTACGAGCTCATCCGCACCATCCGGCAGCGCCCGGCGCACGCCGGCGGCGATCTGCCCGCGCTGGCGCTGACGGCCTATGCTCGCAAGGAGGATCAGAAGCGCGCGCTCGACGCCGGCTTCCACATGCACGCAACGAAGCCGATCGAGCCCGCCGCCCTTGTGGCCGCCGTGGCGAGCCTCGCGGCCAGGGCCCGCGCCGGCGAGCTCACCTGCGCCCGGGAGCGAGACCCCGGCGACGAGATCAACCCGTGAGGGTCGAGGGAGCGGAGGGCGCTCGGGCGCTCTTCCCCCGTCGGCCGGCCAGCGAGCGACGGGTGTCCGGTGAGCGAGCGCCGTTTGCCTGGAGCGCCCCTCTCGCTCGCACACCCCATCTGATCTCGAACGCTGCGCCCGAGCGAGCCCGAGCGGGATATCGAGTCTTGTCCGGGCGTGCCCGCGCCCCTGAGCAGGACACGGGCTCTCCTGGGTCAGCCCTGCAATCTCCTCCCCGCGACGTGCCGGCCCCTCGACCCGAGCGGCCTCATGCTTGCGGTCCTCGAGGGGGCGGGGAGAGCGTCACGACCCCTGCCGGGTCCGGCGCCTGATCTCGTGGGCCTTCGCGGGCTCAACCACAGGACAGCGACCCTCGTGCGGAGCGCCCGGGGCGCGACGGGCGGTAGGCCTGGGACTTGCACTGCATTCCGCGCAACATGTCCTCATGGGCCAGACGGGAAGCCAACCCCACACGGGGGCGCCGGACGAAGCGCGCCCGCACCCGCGGCCAGGCCGTGGTTGCGTGCTGCGCGGCCCCGGCGGTGCTTCTCCACGTCGATCACGCGAGCACGCTTTGGCTCAAGGGG
>JAICEP010000305.1 GCA_025924095.1 Sorangium sp. | reverse complement strand
GGCGGCTCCACGCACCTCCACGAGGGCGCGCGCGTGCGCGGCGACGTGTCGACGGTGGGCGGCCCCCTCACCGTGGCCGACGGAGCCCGCATCGACGGCGACGTCGACGTCGTGGGCGGTCCGCTCCACCGGGGCGAGCGCGCGCGCATCCGGGGCGACGTGAACAACGACCTGACCCCCGCGGCAGGCGACGGCGCGAGCGCGCAGGGGGCGTCCACGCTCGCGCGCAGGGCCGGCCACGCGGTGACGCGCACGGCGTTCCTGTTCGCGTTCGGCGCGGTGATGCTGGCGCTCTGGCCGAGGCGCATGGAGATGCTCAAGGTCGAGATCGCCGCCCGGCCCATGCGATCGTTCGCGCTCGGTGTGGTGGGCGTCCTCGGCGCCCTCGCGATCGCCGTCGCCCTCTGCGTCACGCTGATCGGCGTGCCGTTCGCGGTGATCGGCCTGCTGCTCGCCGTCGTCGCCGTGGTCGCGGGCGGCTGCGCCGTGCTCGAGACGGCGGGGGCGGGGCTCTTCGGTCACCGGACCAAGAACCCCTACGTTCACCTCGCGATCGGCTGCCTCGGCCTGCTGATCGTCAGCGCGATCCCGTACATCGGCGGCGCGCTCTGCGCGGCCGTCGCGCTGATCGGCGCCGGGGCGCTCGTGGCGACCCGGCTCACGGGGCTCCTCCGCCCGAAGGCGCGGAGCGAGGGGACGGGAGGCCCCTACCGCACGTCGCCTTGACGGGCCCGCGCGGCGCGCCGGCCGCTTGACGGGCCCGCGCGCCGGCCAGCGCCGGCACGGATCGGCCTGAAGCCGCGGTCGCTCAGTGCACGCCGCCGACGAGCCACGCCTGCGCCGGGACGAGCACCTCTTCCGGTGAGCCTCCGCCCTGCGACGCCGGGCCGGTCGCGCTGCCGTCTCCCATGGACGTCATGCGGAACCCGTGGTCGCCGAACACGAGCAGCAGGGTCCGCGGCGGCAGGCTGGCCATGAACCGCGCGACGACGTCGGCGACCTCCTCCGCGATGGCCTCGATCCGCTCGGCGAACGGCGGCCCCGCGGCGCGCAGGCGCGCCTCCACGAGGTCGAGCTTCATCAGCTCGCGCGACCCGACCCGCTCGCGCCGCAGCGTCGCCACGGCGCGCCCGCGGGCGATGGCGGGCTCCGCCTCGGTCGGGGGCATCGTCTCGCGGAGCCCGTCCGGCCCGCGGGCGAGCAGCGACATCTGCGCCGTCGTCGTGGGCGGCAGCGCCGCCCAGAGCAGCGAGCGCTCCACAAGGATGGCCCGATCCATCAAGATCTCCTTCAGGTGGGCGGCGACGCGCTCGCCGAGGTCGAAGCGCATCGCGTCCACGAGCAGGAGCTTCACCCCGCGCGCCCCGTTGAGCCGGCCGATGCGGGCGGCGATGTCCGGCGCATCGAACACCATGGGCGGCCGCTTGCCGGTCACGCGCAGCGCCGAGAACGCCTCCCGGTAGCTGTGCTCGAAGCTGGTCCTCCAGCTGTCGACCACGCCGCGCACGGCCGCGTCCGTCTCGCCCGCGAGCGTCGCGCCGAGCAGCGGCGTGTAGTGGGTGGCGAACAGCTGCTCGATGACCCGGACCGGCTTCGGGCCGCGGGCGTTGTCGAGCTCGACGGCGAGCGTTCGCCACTCGGCCGCGCTGAGGACCCGGTTGCGCGGCGCCTTCCGCTCCGTCCGCGCCGGCGGCATCGCGTCGGCGTCCGTCTGGACGGCGTCGAGGATCGGCGCGGCGTGCGCGCTCGGCGCGACGTCGTGCGCGGCGCGCGGCGGCCTGAGCGTCGTTGCCGCGCCGCGCTCCTCGGCCGGCGCGCCCGGATCGGCGGCCGGCGCGCCCGGATCGGCGCTGGCCAGGGCCATCGCGAGCGTCTCGTTCGCGGCGGGCGGCGAGCCCGCCCTCTGCGCCGGTGCGGCGCCTGGGGCTCTCCCGGGGGAGAAGACGGCCGCCGGTGCGTCCGGGCGGCGGATCCTCGACGAGCGGGGGGGCAGCACGCCGCGCGGCCTCGCCTCCGTCCGCCCCTCGGCGGCGGACGGCGGCGCTGGCGCTCCGGGCGCTGCTGCCGGCTCGGCCGGGAGCGCCTCGTCCTGGGCGAGCGCTGCGGCGCCCGGCTGCGCCGGCCCGACGGGGCGCTCCGGCTCGCGCGCCGCGAGGCTGCGCTCCGGCTCGCGCGCCGCGAGGCTGCGCGCCTGCGGGCGCAGGTGGGAAATGGCGCCGGGCCCTTCGAGCGCGTTCCTCGCGACGAGGTCCGCGAGGGGCACCGGCGCGAGCACCTGCGCGGACCTGTCGTCCTCGTCGAAGACGAGGGCGACGGGCGCCTCGCGCGTCGCGCCGAGCCAGGCGAGGAGCGTCGCGCTGTCCTCCGGAGGGAGCGCGCCCCGCGCGCCGGCCGCGAGCCGCGGCAGGGCGACGGCGAGCCCCGCGGCGCCGAGCGCCCTCGCCCGGAAGATCTGGTCGGCGATCACCGCCTCGATCGGCTCGCCTGCCTGGACCCGCGGCGGCAGCGCGCCCCGCATCGCCAGCGCGAGCTCGACGGCCTCGTCGAGCGCCGCGCGGAGCTGCCCGTCCGGCGCCGTCGGGGCGCTCACCCAGAGGAAGCGCCGCGCCCTGAGCTCACGCTCGGAGTCGGCGCCCTGCCCGCTCGGGGCAAAGCGGGTCATGCCGGACGGAGGCACAGGGAGGGACGGCGGTCGGCCCTCCTCGGAGGCGGCATCGAGGCGGGAGACAGGATCGAGGCGCATCGCGCGGCAACCTCGCAGAACTCGCCGAAAGGGGCCAAGTTTCGGCGATCGGGCGGGCGGAGGCCGCCGGGGGACGCCCGCGGGGGCGCGGGCTCAGCCGGACTCGCGCGCTGTCTCGGCCATGAGCGCGAGCAGGGCGCAGGCGATGGCGAACCGGGCGTCGACCCTCCCCTGGTTCATCGACAGGTCGAGCGTGAACTCCTTGACGAAGAACCGGAACACCTGGGTCACCTTCGCGACCTCCTGCTGGTGGAGCTCGATATGCCACTTGCCGGTGAGGAGCGGGAACATGCGGCGGAGCAGCGCGGCGCCGTCCTCCTGCATCAGCCCGACCGGCTGATCCGAGGGGTCGAGGATGTCCCAGGTGTCGCGGAGGAGCGACTTGAGGCCGCGCGAGCGGAGGGTCCCGACCCGCTCGCCGGTGCGCGCGTCGAGGACGTCCAGACACCGGTTGAGGGCGATGACCTGCCGCGATCGGATCGTGAGCAGCGGCTGCGACTCCGACTCATCGGCGAAGAGGGTGAACTCCTGGCGCAGCTTGAGCAGCGGGTGCTTGACGAAGCACACGAGGGAGCCATCGGGCGCATAGACGTGAAACTTGCGGCCGAGCAGCGACCAGAAGGGCCGCTTGATGGTGTAGGTGGGGTGCGCGAAAGGTTGAACCGCGAGGCCGCCGTACGCGACGGGGCCCATGGGGGTGGCAGGCTGCATCGGGGCCGAGTAGGCCGGAGCGGAGCGCCTCGGTCAAGCGACGTCTACCGCGCGCTCGGGGCCCTTCCGCCGGGCATGCCCGCCGCGATCGCCCTCGCGATCTCCGGTTTGACGACCTTGCCCATCGCGTTGCGCGGCAGGCTCGGTACGACGATCGACTCGCGCGGCACCTTGTAGGGCGCGAGCCGCTCCTTCGCCCAGGCGCGGAGCGGTCCGGTCGCGCACTCCGCCTCTCGCCCCGGCGCGGCGACGACGACCGCGACGACGCGCTCGCCCCACGCTTCGTCCGGGACGCCGATCACCGCGACCTCGGCGATCGCGCCGTGCTCGCGCAGCGCCTCCTCGATCTCGAGGGCGGAGAGCTTGTACCCGCCGCTCTTGAGGATATCGACCGAGGTCCGCCCGAGGAGGCGGAAGCACCCGTCGCCGGAGCGCTCCGCGACGTCGCCCGTGCGAAACCAGCCGTCCTGGAAGGCCGCGGCGGTGGCGTCCTCGCGCCCGAGATAGCCCTTGAAGACGCTCGGCCCCCGGATCCAGAGCTCGCCCCGCGCGACCGCGGCGTCGCCGCGTTGCGCCACCGCCTCGCCCGACACCACGCCCGGCGCCCCTTCCGACGCGAAGCCCGCGTCGTCCGTGATGCGGGCCTCGACGGTCGGCAGCGGAGAGCCGACCCAGCCAGCCCGCCGGCCGCCCGGATCGAGCGGGTTGCTCATGCCGACGCCGATCTCGGTCATCCCGAAGCGCTCGAGCGGGATCGTGCCGGTGAGGTCGCGCCAGCGCTCGGCCAGCGTCACCGGCAGCGCCGCGGAGCCGCTCGTCGCCAGCCGGAGGGCCCGCGCCCCCGCGGCGAAGCCGGGCGCGTCGCCGCGGTCGAGCTGCCCGAGCAGCCGCTGGTACATGGTCGGCACCGCCATGAACGCCGTGGCGGAGCGGCGCGCGATCTCGGCGGCGACGCGCTGGGCGTCGAAGCGCGGCAGCATCCTCGTCGCGCTGCCCGCGAGCAGCGACGTCGTGAGCGCGATGGCGACGCCGTGGAGGTGGTGCAGCGGCAGCGCGTGCAGCAGCACGTCGTGCTCGGAGAAGCCCCAGGCCGCGCGCAGGAGCTCTGCCTGCACGGCCAGGTTGCGGTGCGTGAGGAGCGCCCCCTTCGGCTTGCCGGTCGTGCCGCTCGTGTAGAGCAGGAGCGCCGGATCGTCGGCGGCGATGTCCGAGATCGCCCCCTCCGGCCCCGGGGCGGCGCGCTCGAGGTCCTCCACGCGGAGCACGACGCGGCCCTGCGCGATCGGGGCGACCACGGCGGCGAGCTCGTCTCCGGCGATGATCCGCCGCACGCCGGCGTCGCTCGCGAGCCACTCGAGCTCTGCCGGCGGATAGAGGGGCGACAGCGGCAGCGCGATCCCGCCGGCGAGGATGACGCCGAGGAACGCCGAGATCCACGCTGCGCCCGGCGGCACGAGGAGCAGGATCCGCTCCCCGTCCAGGGAGGCCAGGGAGCTCGAGCTCGCGCGCCCGTCCACGCCGCGCCGTCCGCTGTCGGCGAGCAGCGCGCCGCGCACGCGGAGGGCTCGCTCCGTGAGCGCCGCGAAGGTCGTCGGCCCCCGGTCGTCCTCGACGGCGATTCGAGCGGACGATCCGAGCTGAGCCAGCCGTTCGACGAGCGGTGAAGCCATCGCGCGAACTCTCGCACAGCGGAGGTGCGCGGAGCCAGGCCGGTTGGTTACACTGCTGCGCCATGCGAGCCTCCAGCCTCCGTTCCGGCGCCTTGCCCCGCCTCGCGGCCGTCGCCGGCTTGATCCTGGCCGCGGCGGCGTGCGAGAGCGCGCCGAAGCCGTCCGAGCCCGGCGCCGCCGCCACGACGGCCCCGGTCGTCGAGGCGCCCGCCGAGCCGCCGAAGCCGAGGGGCATGCCCGAGCTGCTCGTCGATTCCATGGGCCCCTACCTCGGCCAGCGCGTGGATCTGGCGCAAAAGGACGGGGCCGAGAAGCTCGCGAAGGTGGTCCGCGCGCTGCCGATCGACGGCAAGCCCGTCACGTTGCTGGCCGACAAGAAGGCGAAGCCGAGCGCGGTCGCCGCCGTCGTGACGGAGCTCGGCGCGGCCGGCGCGCCGAAGGTCATCATCAAGACCGACGGCCGCGACGACCTCCCGAAGGAGATCACGGTGGTGCCGGAGGGGCGCGTGTCGAAGCCCCCCGCCTGCGCCGTCAGCGCGATGGTGCTGAAGGACCTCGCGACGGCGATCTGGCCGTTCGGCGGCGGCACGGGCAAGCGCCAGCGGAAGGGGCTCGCCGGCCCGGATCTGTCGCACACCGGCGAGCAGCTCACGAAGGACATCGCCGCGTGCAGCGCGACGGTGGCCTTCTTCTCGGCGGATGACGGTGTGCCCTGGGAGATGGCGCACAACCTGGCGGGCACGATCATCGGCTCCGACGCCAAGAAGAAGCTCGACACGCTCGTCCTGCTCCGCGCTGCCCCGGTCGCGGGGCGGCCGGTGCAGCTTGGTGGAGGCTGACGTGCGCGGCGCCGGGGGCTCCATCACCCTGGATCGCCGCACCCTCAGGGGCGCGTCCGCCGGAAGGAACGTCCGGTGCGCCCGGCGCCCGGCGCGCGCCGTCGAGAGAAGACTGTCAATTTCTTGTGGGGAGAGGCTCCCTGGGGTCTCGTCGCGCGCGGGCATGGCGGGGCAGGGCAGGGCAGCGCGGCACGATCCGGCACACGGGGTGGTGCTGCGAGCGCACGGAAACCGCGGGCGGGCGCTCGCCGTTGGGGCCGGCCTGGATCATGAATAGGGCGAGTCGCCGGTCCCCTGCGCCATCGGGGGCGTGACGATCACGGGAGGATGGTTCGGACATGTCGAAGCGACTTCTTGCATCGGCCCGGGCGAACAGGGGCCGCAGCCTCCGTCCCCGGGCTTCTCAGCCCCGCATGTCGGCGGCGCCTGAGGGGCCGGCCTTCGCGACCCAGGATGCGGCGCAGCCGGTGGCGAGCGGCCAGGACGTCGGCGCCGGGGCGGTGGAGGCGCTCTCCGCTGCTCCTGCGCCGGCAGCCGAGGTCGGTGCGACCGCTGCGCCACCGGCCGTCGAGGCGCCCGCTGCCCCGTCGGTGGCGCCGGCGCCCGCTGCCCCGTCGGTGGCGCCGGCGCCCGCTGCTCGGTTGGCTGAAGAGGCGCCCGCTGTTTCGAGGATCTCCGAGGCGCCCGCCGCGCCGTCGGCCGCTTCACGCAGCACGAGCGACGCGGCGCCTCTCAAGGCGCTGGATTCCGACCCGTCGACCGCGTCTGAACGAGCCGGCGCCTCCGAGCCGCCGGCAGGCTCGGCGTCCTCACCCGACGAGCCGTCGCCCGACTCGGACGCGCTCGATCTGATGGACCCTTCCTCGCCGACGGCGGCGTTCTTCCGGCGCGAGGAGGAGTCGTTCCCGCCGCTCACCGAGGTGGCCAGCCATCCCGACGAGCACGCTGACGAGCGCCTCGTGGTGGTGCATCAGCTGTCGCCCGAGACCCTCGCCCGCCGGGCGCGCCTTCGCCGGATCGTCGCGGCGGTCGCGGGGCTCGCCGGGGTGATCTCCGTCGCGGTGGTCGCCAAGTCGGTGCTCTCGGGCAAGCCGTCCTCGCCTGCGCCGGTCGCGATGCCAGCGCCTGCTTCGAAGCCGGCGCACATGGAGGCGAAGCTCTTGGCCGTGACAGGCAATCCTGCTCCCGCACGGGAGAAGGCGCCTGCGCAGACCGAGCCGGCGCGGACGGAGGCCGCGGCAAAGGGGGCGGAGGCCGCTCCCGATCCGCACAAGGCGACCGCGGAGGCGGAGAAGGCAGCCGCGGAGAAGGCCGAGGCCGAGAAGGCAGCCGCGGAGAAGGCCGAGGCCGAGACGGCCGCGGCAGCCGAGGCCGCGAAGACCGCAGCGCCCGCGGGCAGCCCTGAGGACGCAGGCAAGCTGAAGAAGGAAGCGCTGAGCTTCCTCAACCGCGGCAGGTACAAGGACGCGATCGAGGCGTCTCGCGCGGCCATCGCGGCCGATCCGACCGACGCGCTGCCCTATCTCTACCTGGGCTCGGCGCTCCAGGACACGGGCAAGTGGAAGGATGGCGTCGCGGCGTACAGCGAGTGTGTTCGCCATGCCACGAAGGGCCCCGTGCACGAGTGCAGGGCCATGGGTGGCCGCAAATAGCGCTCGGCCCGGGCGCCAGGCGAGCTGCGTTCAGCCCGGGCGGCGAGCGAGCCGCGTGAGGAACGCCGCGGCCACGGCGTAGCCGAAGGCCAGGCCTGTGGCGAGGCGGGTGGCATGCCAGACCGGGCGCAACCCGAGATCCTGGGTCGCCACGTCGAGCACCATCAACGCGCTGAGGCCGATGAGGATCGGGCGCCACGTCGCCATCGCCAGGCGAGGCCGCGCGATCGCGGCGCCCGCCGCGACGCCGGCGAAGATGCCAGCGCAGCGGCTGCAGAGCGGCATCACGACGCCCTCGAGCGCGAGGGACCGCCCGGGCATGCGGTGGCATATCGGCACGAAGAGGCGATCGAGCGCGGCGCCGAGCTCTCCGAGCGGCAGGTGGCTCCGCGCCAGGGCGATGCACCAGGGCAGGACGCCGAGGAGCGCCAGCGCGCAGCGCACGGCCGAGAGCCGCGATGACGGCTCGGCCGGATGCGCCGCCGGGGTCTCGCGCCCGGAGGCGCACGCGGTCACGTCAGCCTCGGTCGGGCGCGCTCTTGCCGAGGTGGCGCATCACCTCTTTCAGGTCGCTCCACACCTCCCGCTTCGCGCCCGGCTGGCGCAGCAGGTAGGCCGGATGGAACGTGGGCATGATCGGGATCGTGCCCTTGTAGAGCTTCCATGTCCCGCGGAGCTTCGTGATCCCCTCGGTCGTGCCGATCAGCCCCTGCACCGCGGTGGCGCCGAGCGCCACGATCACCTTCGGCTTGATCAGCGCGAGCTGGGACGCGAGGTAGGGGCTGCAGGTCGCCATCTCGGCCGGCTCGGGCTTGCGGTTCTGCGGCGGCCGGCACTTCACGATGTTGCAGATGTAGACGCCGTCGCGCGGGTACCCCATCGCCGCGATCATCTTGTCGAGCAGCTGCCCGGCCGGGCCGACGAACGGCTCCCCCTGCAGGTCCTCTTCCGCCCCGGGCCCCTCGCCGACGAACACGATCTCGGAGAGCGGGCTGCCGCGCGAGAACACCGCGTGGGTGCGGCCCTCGTGGAGCGGACACTTCTGGCAGGTGCGGACCTCTTCCGCGAGGAGCGCGAGCCGCGTCACGCGCTCCTCCGGCGTGACCGGCTGCGCTGCGGTCGCGCGCGGCGCCGAGGCGGCGCTCACCGCAGGGCGGGGGGACGGCTCGGGACCTCGCTGCGCCTGCACCGGAGACCGCGCCGCCTGGACCTCGGCGGAGCGTTGCTCCGGCTGCGGCGGGGAGGCGGCGACAGCGGCGGAGCGTTGCTCCGGCTGCGGCGGGGAGGCGCCGGCGGCGTCGCTGCGCTGCGCCGGCGGCGCGAAGGCCGCGCCGCTGCCCCCGCGCGATGCC